>NZ_LZMO01000213.1:0-14716 GCF_001665715.1 Gordonia sp. 852002-10350_SCH5691597 | reverse complement strand
CGGCAGACTGGACCGCGTGTCCGAGCCTGTTTCAGCCCCGCCTCTGGCGGCCTCAACACCCTCTCTGGCGGTCGACGTCATCGACATCGACGACCCCACCGACCTGCGCGTCGACGACTTCCGCGACCTCAACTCCGTCGACCGCCGCCCCGACCTGCCGACGCTGCCGGGCGGCCGTCCGGGCAAGGGGCTCGTGATCGCCGAGGGCGTGCTGGTGGCTCAACGCATGATCGCGTCGCGGTTCACCCCGCACGCCTTTCTGGGCGTCGACAAGCGACTCGGCGAGCTGTCCGACGACCTGCGGAACCCGAGCTTGTCCGGGGTGCCGTTCTATCGTGCGAGCGCCGAGGTGATGGCCGAGATCGTCGGATTCCATCTCAACAGGGGAGTGCTGGGCGTGGCGCGCAGACCAGCCGCATTGGAGGTCGACGACGCGCTCGCGAACGCCACGACCATCGCCGTGCTCGAGGGCGTCAACGACCACGAGAACATCGGCAGCATCTTTCGCAACGCGGCGGGCCTCGGCGTCGACGCGGTCCTGTTCGGTGCGGGCTGCGCCGATCCGCTGTATCGACGCTGCGTACGCGTGTCGATGGGCCACGCACTTCTCGTGCCGCACGCGCGATTCGACGACTGGCGCGGCGCGCTCGACCTCCTCGCCGATCACGGCTTCACGACGGTCGCGCTCACTCCGCGCGAGTCCGCGGTCCCGCTCGCCGACGCGGTCTCCGCCGACAAGGTGGCCGTACTCGTCGGAGCCGAGGGTCCCGGCCTCAGCGAGACCGCCATCCGGGGCTCCCACGTCGCGGCACGCATTCCGATGAGCAGGGGCACGGATTCGCTCAACGTCGCGACCGCAGCGGCGATCGCCTTTTACGAGCGTGTCCGATCAGGGACGATAGATCGGTGAGCCTCGCCGAGTTCGACGACCCGACCGCGCCAGCTCTGTCGTCGGTGGGAATGGACCGCGGCGAACCGACGCCGTGGGCGAGCGGACTGTTCGTCGCGACGACGTGTGCGATCTACTGCTCGCTACTCCTCGTCGGCCTCTACACGCTCGTCGCCGACATCACGCCGTGGTCGGCGGCAGCTCGCTGGATCGGAGTCACCGTAACGATCCTCGTCGCGGGAGGACTCGGCTGGACACTCTGGCCATTACGCGACCGACCCGTGTGGCGGTGGATCGTGTGGGGCTCGATGATCGGTTTTCTCGCCGGAGTCGGGTCGTCGATCGCGCTGGCGTTCCTGAACCCCTGACCTGGACCCCTGACCTGGGCTGCTGGTCGGCCCGACTGTCCTACCCGAACGGCCTATTTATCGGCGCCGAAGCCGAAATACCGCGCGACGCGGCGCGTCCAGCCGGCCGACTCGTCGACGTACTCGCCTTCTGCGGGTAGCCCTGCTTGATCGACGTTCGCTGCTTCGACGTTCCCTGCCCCGCCGACACCATTCGACGACACCGACGGAACCGGCGCGGTGACAGCATCTTCCACGGCCGCGGTTCCCGGCGCGTCACGCGGCCCGAACTCGAGCGCTCCTGGCCGACTCGCCCCAGGCTCGACCACTCCAGGCTCGACCACCTCGGCATCGACGACCTCGGCCTCGACCACGGGTTCGTCCTGCCCCTCGGCCCCCGTTCCCACGGCCCCAGCCCCCTCCACCGGTGCCGAAGCGATCGGTTCGGCGATCGGGATGCCGACGGCGGGCGTGTCCCCGGGAACCGGAGCAGGCGCCTCAGGCGGAGAGTCGACGACGGGCCGCGGTTCCGGCGCAGGCTCGGCCTGCAGTGCCTGTTCGCGCGCGCTCGCCGCGGCTGCGGTTGCGGCAGCGGTGGCCGCAGCGGCCGTGGTGCTGGCCTCGCGGTAGCGCTCGTCGTCGGCCTCGGTCGGTTCGTAGTCTGCGGGCCGGATGGCGAATCCGGTGACGGGAATCGTCAATGGCTCCAGGTCGCTCGGTGCGAGCGGCCGGGTGAACCGGAACCCCAACCACTCTCGGTTGCCCTGCTCGGCGAGCTGCTGCGGATGGAACGGCAACGCCAGCGGATCGGGTGCGACACCCGGTGCGTACCGCAGCGGATGCTCACCTCCCCAGAACGGCTTCTCGAACGGGTACGGCAGGCCGTCGTCTTCGATGATGCTGACGGGATCAGCGGCAAACGAGCGTCGAAGCGTTCCGCCTTCCCACCGAGCGAAAACGCCTGTCGCAGATTCGGGTTCGGTGTAGAGCAGTACTGCCGCGGCGCTCTCGGGAATCGACGCCGCGGTGCGAATGGTCTCGACGGTGCGCGTCAAAGTCGACGGCTTCGACGTCGCGAACAGCGAACACGACACCACGGTCAGTGGGCCGTAGAAACCCGCGTACACCTGTGAGTCGTCGGAGTCCATCGCCGCGGCGAGGTTGGTGTCGACGGACGGGACGAGGACGCTGTCGCCGTAGATTGCCGACGCCAGCTTCTTGGCCGCGTCGACATCGTTGGTGACGCCGGATCGGAGAACGTCGACGGGAGTGTCGGTGTCGATGAACCACAGAGTGACTGCGCGTGCGGACATGGAGGCCGGTGCTCAGCTGTTCCCGTTGCTGCGCACGCCGAGCAGCACGTCTTCCCAGGCGGGCACTGCGGGCTTGCGTGACTTGCGACGACGATGCTCGGTCGGCTTGTCGTCGGTGCTCGACGTCGACGTGTCTGGGCTCGTGGGTGCGTCCTGAGTGCCGCGGTCGGTGTCCGTGGCCGGGGCTTCGTCGACGACCGTCGGCTCCTGCGCGGCGTCGTCGTCGATCCCGAAGTCGAGGGTGTAGGTGTCGCGCTCCACCCGCACCTCGACGTGCCGCGAGCGCTGAGCCCCGATCAACGCGTTGGCGTCGAAAGTGACTTCCTCGTGGTCGTCGTCGGCGGGCGTGATCGTCGGAGTGCTCACCGGGATGAGTCGACGTCGCGGTTCGATGGTCTCGGGGTGGATGAGCTCCTCGGCGAGATCGTCGAGCGGAACGGCGGTTCCGCCGTGCGAGCCGGGAGAAAAGCGCCAGTGCGCATGATGCTCGGTGTGCCCGACCTGCCAGTTGACCTGAACGACCCACTGACCGTCGTCGCCCTTCCAGGCGTCCCAGGTCGCTTCGTTGGGGTTCTGGCCGTACGCGGCGAGTCCCTCGGTCACCGTGTCGCCGAGCGTCTCGGTCGACGGTCCGTCGTGGCGGATGGGGTGGGCGAGTGCGCCGAGTTCGGTCGCGCGCTGACGTTCGAGCAGCACCGGGTGGGCGAAGCGCTCGATCTTGTCCTTCGGCACTCCGGCGACTGCCGCGACCTCCTCGACACTCGCGCCCGCACGGATGCGGGACTGGATTTCTCGGGGGCGCAGCGACGATTCCATTTCAATCTCGATCTGTCCGAGGCGGGAGAGGTCACCGCGGGCGGCCGCGCGGAGCCGCTCGTCGGCGTCGAGCTTGAAACGCTCACCGGATTCGGTGTCCTGGCAGATGACATGCGAGCCGTCGACGTCGACGCCGACGACCCGAAGTTCACGCATCATCTGCTCCTCCTCTGGTGGCCATGAGTGCGGGCATTGTCGTCAGGTTAGACCACAGACACGCGTGGGACGGTCGGGACACGCGGCAAATCCGCAGGTCGCACCCAAACGTGCGGCCCTGCAAGCGCCAGACGCGGCCCGAACGTGCAAACGCGGTCGGTGTACCAACCGCGTCTGCCAACTCGAGCCGCGTCTGTGCGGAAAACGTCAGAGCTTGCCGACGACGTAGTCGATCGCGGCGGTCAGGGTGCTGACATCGTCGGGCTCGATCGCCGGGAACATGCCGATGCGGAGCTGGTTGCGCCCGAGCTTGCGGTACGGCTCGGTGTCGACGATCCCGTTGGCGCGCAGCACCTTTGCGACCTGCGCGGCGTCGACGTCGTCGGTGAAGTCGATCGTTCCGACGACCTGGCTGCGCAGCGCCGGGTCGGCGACGAACGGTGTCGCGAACTCGCTGGCCTCGGCCCACGAGTACAGGCGCGAGCTGGAGTCGGCCGTACGCGCGACGCACCAGTCGAGTCCGCCGTTGCCCAGCATCCACTGGATCTGGTTGTCGAATAGCAGCAGCGTCGCGAGTGCAGGCGTGTTGTACGTCTGGTTCTTCGCGCTGTTGTCGACGGCCGTCGGCAGCGACAGGAACTCCGGGCACCAGCGATCGGTGTGGGCGATCTGGTCGATGCGCTCGAGGGCAGCGGGACTCATCACCGCGATCCACAGGCCGCCGTCGGAGGCGAAGCACTTCTGCGGTGCGAAGTAGTAGACGTCGGTGTCGGCGATGTCGACCGGCAGGCCGCCTGCGCCCGACGTGGCGTCGATGGCGATCAGCGCGTCGTCGGAGCCCGCGGGACGGACGACGGGCACAGCAACACCGGTCGACGTCTCGTTGTGGGCCCACCCGATGAGGTCGACGCCGCCGAAGTCGTCGACGGTCAGAGCCGCCGGATCCGGTGCGGTTCCCGGATCGGTGGAGATCACCGCGGGGGAGTCGAGGAACGGCGCCTTCTTGGCGACCGTCGCGAACTTGGAGCTGAACTCGCCGTAGGTCAGGTGCAGCGAACGCTGCTTGATCAGGCCGAACGCCGCCGCATCCCAGAACGCAGTGGTGCCGCCGTTGGAGAGCACCACCTTGTAGCCCTCGGGCAGCGAGAACAGGTCGGCGAGACCCGCGCGGATCGAGCCGACGACGTTCTTCACCGGCGCCTGGCGGTGGGAGGTGCCAATCACCGACGCTCCGATGTCGACCAGAGACTGCAGTTGCTCGGGGCGCACCTTCGACGGTCCGCAGCCGAACCGGCCGTCGGAGGGCAGCAGCTCTGCGGGGATGGTGATGGATTCGATGGCGACGTCGCTCATGCCCGCAATTCTAGGGATGTGGTGCCGACCACTGCGTTCCGCCCCTCCCCGCGCGCTTACAACCCCGGTTTGACGACGTCGCCCCACCCCTCGACGTCCTCGGGTCGACGCGGCGCGGGACCGGTGTAGAGCGCCGCGGGGCGGACAAGCTTGCCGAGCTGCTTCTGCTCGAGAATGTGTGCGCACCAGCCGGCGGTGCGCCCGCAGGTGAACATCGCCGGCATCATGTGGGGTGGTACCTCGGCGAAGTCGAGGATGACTGCCGCCCAGAATTCGACGTTGGTTTCGATGGCCCGGTCCGGGCGTCGCTCGCGCAGTTCGGTCAGCGCGGCCTGCTCGAGTGCGGCGGCCACCTCATAGCGCGGGACGTCGAGTTCCGATGCGGTGCGGCGCAATACGCGTGCTCGCGGGTCCTCGGCTCGGTACACGCGGTGCCCGAAGCCCATCAGCTTCTCTTTGCGGTCGAGGATTCCCCTGACCAAACCTCTTGCGTCACCGGTCTTTTCGACCTCTTCGATCATCGGCAACACCCGCGCCGGTGCGCCGCCGTGTAGCGGTCCCGACATCGCTCCGATGGCTCCCGAGAGCGACGCCGCGACGTCGGCTCCGGTGGACGCGATCACCCGCGCAGTGAAGGTCGATGCGTTGAGTCCATGCTCGGCTGCACTCACCCAGTAGGCGTCGATCGCCGCGATGTGTTTCGGGTCGGGTTCGCCCTTCCACCGCGTCATGAATCGGGCGGTGACGGTCGGGCATTCGTCGATAATCCGTTGCGGCACTGCGGGTTGGTGGATGCCGCGTGCCGATTGCGCGACGTACGAGAGCGCCATCACCGACGCGCGCGCGAGGTTGGCGCGTGCGGTGGCGTCGTCGATGTCGAGCAGTGGCTGGTAGCCCCAGATGGGGGCGAGCATGGCCAGCGCGGCCTGCACGTCGACGCGGACATCGCCGGTGTGGATGGGCAGCGGGAATGGTTCTGCGGGCGGTAGTCCGTCGCCGAACCGGCCGTCGACGAGTAGGGCCCATACATCGGCGAAGGTGACGGCGTTCTCGACCAGATCCTCGATGTCGACCCCGCGATAGCGCAGGTTACCGCCGTTCTTGTCCGGTTCGGCGATCTCGGTCGTGAAGGCGACGACGCCCTCGAGTCCCGGTACGAAGTCGTCGGGAATGCTGTTCGCCACAGGGGCCACCTCTCTCCACGCAACACCGTGGGAAGTGCGTGGCGCGGGGCTGCGGCGCCACCCCAGCACTCTAGGTCACTCCATCAGGTGCGGCACAGCGGGACGCCTCTCCCAATGGGCGGTGACGGGTCGGGTCGGGGAGTACCGTCGGCGTCGTGGACAACGACCCCATCGACCTGCCCGGTATGCGCGTCGGTTACGGCGGCGGCATCCCACCCAACGTCGGCGACGGCGATCGAGCGGCTGGCGCAGACGGGGTGCGGGACAATCTCGATCCGAGCTGGCTCGACGGTGAGCCGCCGTGGCTCGAACTGTTCATTGTGTGGTTGCGCGAAGCCGTTGCCGCGCGCATCCCCGAACCCAACGCGATGGTGCTCGGAACAGTCGACGTGAACGGACTTCCGGCCACACGGACCGTGCTGTGCAAGGGAGTCGACGCCGGGGGCGTCGTGTTCTTCACCGGGTACGAGTCTGACAAGGGGCACGACCTCGCCGCCAACCCTTTTGCCGCCGTGACGTTTCCATGGATCGCATTGGAACGACAGGTTCACTTTCGCGGGCCTGTGACCAAGGTCAGCGACGCCGAGACGCAGGCGTATTGGAACAACCGCCCGCGCGGCTCTCAATTGTCGGGTTACGCGTCGGAACAGTCACGCGAGATCGGTAGCCGTGCCGAGCTCGAAGCCAAGGCGGCGTCGGTCGCCGAGCAGTTCGGCGGATTCGACGACGGCGATCCAGTACCCACGCCGTCGAATTGGGGTGGGTACCGAATCGAACCGGTCTTCGTCGAGTTCTGGCAGGGCCGAGCCAACCGACTGCACAACCGGGTGCGGTTGACCATGATCGACGGTTGCTGGCGGTCGGCTCGGTTGCAGCCGTAGAGCTTTCGCCAAGGTCACAGGGGCGGGAGCCAAGCGGGCGGTACGACAAGACCCATCTGCCGGTCCACAGGGGACCGTGTTTTCGTGACCAAGTTCTTCGCATGCGTTAAGCTTCGCGGCAGCATGTTCGGGGAGTGGTTGCGACAGTTGGGGAGGGCTGGTTGAGCGAGAGCGATCTCGAGCAGTGGTTTGCCGACCTCCCGCCGTGGCCTACCTCGGGTACGACTCCGATGCACGAACTCGCGCGCGAGTCGTCGAGTGTATTGGTGGCCTCGAAAGTCGCCGGTTCGGATACCGCTTCGTCGAGCGAGGAATCCGGGTCAGCCTCTCCCTCGCAGGAGCTCGACGCCTTCCTCACCTCCCAGGCCGAACGCTTGCGCGAGGACACTCGCCAGAAGCGAGAGAACGCGGCAGGTCCGCGCACCTGGCACAAGAGGCGAGGAACACTCGTCGGCGCGGGGGCAGGGATCCTCGTAATCGCGGTGATCGCAACTGTTCTCGGTGTCGCTCTGTCGGGGTCCGACGAACGCGAGTCGACCACTGCGCGGCCGTCGCCAGTCGGTCCGACAGAAAGCACCACTGCGTCTATCATATGCCCTGCCAGCGTGAATGGCGCCGTGACCACGGGAGCTGGTGCGGGAGACCAGAGTTCGGGCCCCAACGTGATCAAGGCGTTCAACTATGCGTATTACGTCGACAAAAGCGCTCAGAAAGCCAAAGCTGTGACGACGCCGAACGCGGTCGCTGCTGTCGATGTCATGCAGAAGTTCATCGACCAACGCGGCGTCGGCACCAGTCACTGCCTCTCGATCACTGATCAAGGGAACAACACCTATGGTGTGACGCTCACCGAGACTCCGCCGAATGGCGGGGCGCCGATCGTCTACCAGCAGACCATCAGTACTGTGCAGGCCGGTGGCAAGTACTGGATCACGTCGATCAAGTCTGAAAACTGATTTTCAACGCCACTATTCGGGGTTCTCGGTCTCAGGTCGAGAAGTAATGAGGGGGACAACGCGACGATGACACGGTCAGCCAAGAACCGGACACGCGAAGCAGCATTGGACGTACGCCGACCTTCGATGAAGACGGCGGTCACCTCTGCGGTTCTTGTCGCCTCCATCGCGACTGCGTTGGGTGCCGGTTCGGCGGCAGCTGTGGAACAGGGCGGAACGAACCCCAACGATTCCGTGCCGCAGCAGGGTGGCACCGCGCCGACCGATACCGCACCCCAACAGGGCGGTACGGCTCCGACGCCGGCGCCCGAACCATCCGCGCCGATCAACGTCCCCGGTGCTGGTTCGATCCCGGCCCCGCCCCAAGAAGCTCCTTACCAGCCGTACACCGCTGCCCCGCAGTATGAGGAGTCGGGCTACACCGACCCCGGCTACAGCACGTACTACAGCCCCGTACCCGACGCGCCGCTCCAGGCGCCGAAGCCCGTTGCGCCGGTGCGTCCGATTGCGCCGCCGCCCAACAAGATTCGCGTCGGAAACTTCGTGACCGACATACCCGACGGCATGTCGGACAAGGATGTCAACTCCATCAACGCGTGGTCGGCCTACGGTGAGGCCAAGATCGCCCAGAACCTGATCTCCCTCGGCGTGCCGAAGGACAAAGCGTCGCGTCAGGCCGCGGCCACGATCATCGGCGTGGCCATCGGTGGTACCGCAGGTGCTGCCGCCGGTGTCATTCCCGGAGCGCTTGTCGGCGTGCTCCCGGGCGCAGCGGTCGGTGCGGGCGTCGGTGCCGGTGTCGGCGCCGTTGCCCTGACCCCGGTTTCGGTGCCCGGCGTGGGAACACTCTCGGGGGGCGCCGTCGGCGCTCTCATCGGCCTCCCGATCGGCATGGCAGGCGGAGCGGCAGCAGGCGCTGTCGGCGGAGCCGCCCTCGGCGCGACGATCGGCGGCACCATCGGTGGCATCGCCGCGTACACGCTCGGCGCAGGCGATCCGGGTGCGCACCCGCAGGAGCCCTGGAAGCTCGACGAGAACGGAAATCCCAAGCAGCCCAAGCACGCCAAGCCTGAGCCGGTCGATCCCAGCATCAACCAGTTCGAGTTGTCGGTTCCTGCTGAGTCAGCCGCCGAACAGGGGCTGCCCGGCGTCGACTACGTGGTCAACTATCGCGGCGATGTCAACGTGAAGGTTGGCAACCAGACCACCACGTGGTCGGCAGAGCAGGCGCAGGCGCCGTACAAGGCACTCGGGCCGCTCGGCGCTGCGCTCGAGAAGCACTTCCGCGAGCTGACCAAGCAGATGACGGGCAGTCTCGACGCTCAGGTTCCCGGCTCCGAGGTCAACTGGCCCCAGGAGGCCGTGGGTCGCCACGCACTGCCCGACGATGCAGCGGCCACGGAAGGCGTTGCGGCACAGTCGACTCCGGTGGCAGCGACAGTCGACGCCCCGGCGGACGCGACCAAGACAGACGTATCTCAGTCCGACGAAGCAGCACCCGCCGTCGCCAAGGTGGGTCGGCACGCAGCAGGCCGCTGATCGACATGTCCGACACCAGCGTGCAGGGAGCAACTCAACAGGCGGCCGCGATGCCACACGCGGTCGTCGTGGTGGGCTCTGCCGGTGGTGTCGGAACGTCGGTGATCTCAGCTCTTCTCGCTGAATATCGAGCGGCGACGACGCTCGGCGCCGCGTCGTGGTGGGTTGACGCATCGGGCAACGACTGCGATATCGAGTTGCGGCTACAGGGACGTGGCGACCCGTCGTTGCTGCGAAGCGAACTCGGTACCGGCCTCCACCTCGCCGCCGAAGGAGCATCGGTGGTCGACACGGTCGAGGAAGTCTGGGGCAACGGCGCCGTGCCGGTCGTCGACGCCGGTGCGCGTCTACTCACATCACTTGCCGATCTCACCGACGACGTATTGGTCGACAAGGTCACGCCGGTGATCGTGCTCAATGTACGGCCTGATCTCCTCAACCGGGCGCGCCCGTTCTTGTCCGAGTGGCACAAGGCGGGCGTGCTCGAACGGTCCGTCGTCGTGCTCAACAACCCCATTCCGCTACCGAATCAGGCGTCGCTCCGGACACTGCTGATCGACACCGTCGGCGCGAGCGTGGCTGCCGTCGTCGGATTCGACTACGAGCCGGTGCTCGGCAGCGGGCTGGCAATGGGCCGCGTTGCGCAGGAGAAGTTCCTCCCGGCGACATGGGTGTCGTTGCAGGCTCTCGCGCAGGCGACGCAGGGCCCGGCCGCCCAGTAGGTAATACGCCAACGGGATTCACTCGCTGGTAGTACGTGTCGCTAAACTGCTTCGGTGCCCCGCCTGCTCGCCGATACGACGCCTCTGCGCAATATCTACTTTCGGCGTCTCTGGGTGGCGAACATCGTCACCGTCATCGGCGCTCAACTGACGATCGTCGCGGTACCGGCCCAGATCTACACCATCACAGGCAGTTCCGCATATGTGGGACTCACCGGACTCTTCGGTTTGGTGCCACTCGTCATCTTCGGTCTGTGGGGCGGGGCGCTCGCCGACGTGCTGGATCGTCGAATCTTGTTGATCTGCACCACGATAGGACTGATCGCGTGCAGTGCGGCATTCTGGGCGCAGTCGGCCTTCGGTGTCGGGAATGTCTGGATTATCCTGTCGCTCTTCGCGATTCAGCAGGCATTCTTCGCGGTCAACCAGCCCACGCGTACGGCAGTTCTGCCGAGACTGCTTCCCGACGAAGAGTTGCCGGCAGCGCTGTCGTTGAACATGACGGTCATGCAGGCCGGCGCGATAGCCGGGCCGCTCGTCGGTGGCGCACTGATCCCGATACTCGGCTATCCGCTCCTCTATCTCCTCGACACCATCTTCCTGGTACCGACGCTCGCGGCAGTCGTGATGTTGCCCGCGCTGCGGCCACTCAGTGGCGACGCGCCCAAGGTGCCCGGGCTTCGCTCGGTCATCGACGGTCTGCGCTATCTCGGGGCGCACAAGATCCTGATGGTGTCGTTCGTGGTCGACCTCATTGCCATGATCTTCGGTATGCCGCGGGCGCTGTTTCCGCAGATGGCCCACGAGAACTTCGGCGGGCCGATCGACGGCGGCTGGGCGTTCGCGCTGTTGTTCGCATCAATCCCTGCCGGTGCCGTGATCGGCGGTGTCTTCTCCGGATGGGTGAGCCGCGTCCAACGGCAGGGCCTGGCTGTCATTGTGTGCGTCATTATTTGGGGCGTCGCGATCGCCGGTGCGGGTATCGCGGTGGGATTTGCTCATGGTCGCGCAATGCCGTGGCTCCCGGTTGCCCTGGTGCTGCTGATGATCGGTGGTGCCGCCGACATGGCGTCGGCGGCATTCCGTCAGTCGATCCTGTTGGCCGCGGCCAACGACGACGTGCGCGGTCGACTGCAGGGCGTGTTCATCGTCGTCGTCGCCGGTGGTCCGCGAATCGCCGACGTCGTGCATGGCGCGGTCGCGGTGTCGATCGGCGTCGCACTCACCACGACCGGTGGTGGTGTGCTCGTCGTGATCGGCACAGTCCTTGCCGCGCTTGTGGTTCCGGCATTCGTGCGATATCGCATCGGGCGCACCATCACCGAACGGGCCGAAGGCCAGGGCTGAGCGTCGAGATCGTCGACGATGCCCTGACCAGCGGATCAGAGATTTCGATGCCAAGATGGAGCGCATGACTGTCACCGTCGGGGAATCGCGCAGCGGCTTTCGTGTCCCGCTCATCGACATCACGCCGTATATCGCGGGCGGTAGCGCCGCCGACAAAGCCGTCGTCGCCGCGCAGATCGACGACGCCGCCAGTTCGGTGGGCTTCATGCAGATTGTGGGGCACGAGATTCCATCGGCCGTGATCGACGAGTTCACCGCGGTGCTCGACGATTTCTTCGCGCTACCCCTCGACCAGAAGAAGGCGTATCGCACCCCGCCGGAGATCAATCGCGGGTACGCGCCGCCGAAGTCCGAATCACTCTCGTTGTCGCTCGGCGTCGAATCAGCGAATCGCATGAACGACTTCTTCGAGGCATACAACGTCGGCGTCGAAGCCAAGGAGTACCCAGATCTCGAGCTCCCCGACGACCAGTACGCCGACAACACCTGGCCGCAGGTCGACCACTTCGAGGCCGCGGTGTCGACATACTTTGCCGAGGCTCGACGGGTCGCGCACACCCTGACCAAGATCTTCGCCGACGCCCTGGACCTCCCGCCCGACTTCTTCGACGGCTACACCGACCACTCACTCGACGTGCTGCGCATGAACAACTACGCGCTGCCGCCCGGCGAGGTTGAGCTCGACGGCGAGCTGACGGGCATGGGGGAGCACACCGACTACGGCATCGTCACCGTGCTCTGGGCCGACCGGGTGCGCGGTCTGCAGGTGCTCGACGGCAACGGACAGTGGCACGACGTCGCTCCCGAGGACGGGGCATTACTGATCAACCTCGGTGATCTGATGGCCCGCTGGACCAATGAGCGCTGGATGTCGACGCTGCATCGGGTCAAGCCGCCGATCGTCGACGGGAGTATCGAACGCCGACGCTCCGCCGCCTACTTTCACGACGGCAACATCGACGCGACGATCTCCACACTTCCGTCGTGCGTCGGCGCCGGAAGCCGGTACTCGCCGATCACGGTGGGCGAGCACATCGGTGCGAAACTCGCCGGATCACGTGCAGGACAAGCAAATCCGTACGCCAAACGTGAAGCTGCCCGAGTCCAGCGTGCGATGCAGCGGGGACTCGGGCAGCAGTAGATCGCTCACGGCCGGTGTCCGGTGGTCAAGGGCCGCGGTCGGACTTGTCAGGGAACGATCACCCAGCCGCCGAACCCGTAGCCCTGAAGAACTCGTACCGGAGTGTTCAGCGCGTACGCACCGATCATGACTTGGACTGCGCCCGAGCCCGTACGCAGTTCGAGCGACTGGGTCTCGCCTGTAGGGTTTCGGGGTGGCAGAACTGTAACGAACCGCGCGGCGTCGTGCGTATCGCTGATATAACGGCATTGAGGGTACGTGTGTCGGGTGGGTCGGCGGATCGTCGCCGGCGGCAAGGACGTGGGCGTCATGCGAATCCTCTGGGGCGGGATAAGGACGATACGGCTGATGCCACCGCGTCCGAACGTCGAGACGTGCAAAGACCGTGCAGGAGAGCACAATGACCACATCCTCGCAAACCCCTTCGACGATGCGCGCAGCCGTCGTCCATGACTTCACCAAGCCGCTGACTGTCGACTCGATCGACGTTCCGACTCCCACTGGAAACGAGGCGCTGGTGCGCGTCGATTACACGGGCGTCTGCCACACCGATCTCCATGCGGCGCACGGAGATTGGCCCGTCAAGCCGGAGCCGCCCTTCGTGCCGGGCCATGAGGGAGTCGGGACCGTCGTTGCTGTCGGCGACGACGTTACCCGTATCAAGGTGGGCGACGTCGTCGGAAACGCGTGGCTGTGGAGTGCCTGCGGCGAATGCGAATGGTGCGAAACCGGTTGGGAGACACTGTGTCCTAACCAGAAGAACGGCGGGTACTCGGTCGACGGTTCATTCGGCCGCTATATGCTCGTCGACTCACGCTACTGTCCCATCATCCCGTCAGGTGCCGATCTCGCCGCCGTCGGCCCGATCCTGTGCGCGGGCGTCACCGTGTACAAGGGACTGAAGTGCACCGACACCAAACCCGGTGAGTGGGTGCTGATTTCCGGTATCGGCGGACTCGGGCACATCGCGGTGCAGTATGCGATCGCGATGGGTCGTCGGGTGGCGGCCTTCGACGTCGACGACGAGAAGCTCGAACTCGCCCGCCATCACGGCGCCGAGATCACGGTCAATGCCGCGACGTCTGCCGACCCGGGCGCCGAACTGCAGGAGGCCACGGGTGGCGGCGTTCACGGTGCACTCGTCACGGCCGTCAACAAGCACGCGTTTCCGCAAGCGATCAGCGCGCTGCGTCGCGGTGGGACCGTCGTCCTGGTCGGTCTTCCGCCGGATCAGTTCCCGCTCGACATCTTCAGCACGGTGCTGCTCGGGTTGACCGTGCGCGGCTCGATCGTCGGAACCCGCAAGGACATGAGTGAGGCGCTCGATTTCTACGCGCGGGGCAAGATCACGCCCACCTACTCGGTCCGCAGTCTGACCGACATCAACGCGGTGTTCGACGAGATGGAGCACGGCAAGATCGAGGGCCGCGTGGTGATGGATATGGCCAAGGACGCCGGCTGAGCGCCGTTGTTTGGAACGGCTCCGGCCACCGCACAACGTGTTCGACGCGTCGCGGGCGCACTCATATCGAGAAATGTGTGTCGTATCGAAAGATGTGGGTGCTGCAGCACACATATCCTTCGGTTCGACACACATCTAGCCTGGCCGTGATGCTGCCGTGCATGCGGGTCGCAAGGTCTGGCTGGAGCCGGGGTGCGTACACAATCGTGACGTGAGCGGGGCGCCGAGGAGATTATTGTCTCGGCGTCGCGCTGACGACCGAGTTGTGTACGCGCGCTGCGGTGTGAGGGTTTGGTGGGCGTCGGGCAAGGTGTCGCACGGGGTCCGATCAGCGGGCCGGGCGCCCCGCTGGTCGAGCCTGTCGAGATCACCCGCCGCGCCCAGTGGTCTCGACCTGGGTGCTCGCTGCGCTCGCGCCCGCTCGACCAGCGGGGGCTGCCGTTTCGCAGTCGGGCCCGGCCCGCTGGTCGGAGCCCACCCGCTGATCGAGCCCCAACCCGCTGATCGAGCCTGTCGAGATCACCCGCCGGGCGCAGTGGTCTCGACCTGGGTGCTCGCTGCGCTCGCGCCCGCTCGACCAGCGGGGGCGGCCGTTTCGCAGTCGGGCCCG
>NZ_LZMO01000212.1:0-659 GCF_001665715.1 Gordonia sp. 852002-10350_SCH5691597 | reverse complement strand
CCCCCCCCCCCCCCCCCCCCCCCCCCCCCCCCCCCCCCCCACACCCCCCCCCCGCCCCCGCGCCGCCCGCCCCCGCCCCCCCCCCCCCCCCCCCCCCCCCGCTTCTCTGTGTCGAGTGTGCGCCCGAGAACGCCCACTGGGCGCCCGAGACCGTTGAGCGGGCGCGCAGCTACGCCGCGGAGGTCACGCGGTAGACGTCGTAGACGCCCTCGACGTTGCGCACGACGTTCAGAACGTGGCCGAGGTGTTTGGGGTCGCCATCCAGGTGGAGGCCCTCGACCGTCACCGGCTGCTGTCGGACGTGACCAAGGTACTCGCCGACGAAAAGGTGAACATCCTCTCGGCGTCGGTGACCACGAGCCGCGACCGCGTCGCGGTCAGCAAGTTCACCTTCGAGATGGGCGACCCCAAACACCTCGGCCACGTTCTGAACGTCGTGCGCAACGTCGAGGGCGTCTACGACGTCTACCGCGTGACCTCCGCGGCGTAGCTGCGCGCCCGCTCAACGGTCTCGGGCGCCCAGTGGGCGTTCTCGGGCGCACACTCGACACAGAGAAGCGGGGGGGGGGGGGGGGGGGGGGGGGGGGGGGGGGGGGGGGGGGGGGGGGGGGGGGGGTGTGGGGGGGGGGGGGGGGGGGGGGGGGGGGGGGGGGGGGGGG
>NZ_LZMO01000211.1:0-45049 GCF_001665715.1 Gordonia sp. 852002-10350_SCH5691597 | reverse complement strand
GGGCATTCCCGTGACATAGGTCAGCGAGAGCGCGCGGGCGGGTGCGCTGAAGGTCGAGCGCTCGTCGTCGCGCGTGAACATCTGGGCGATCTCTCCCTTGCCCGCGGCGACGATGATGAGATCGGATGTGGTCGAGTATCGTTCGAGCGCCGCGATGTCGGCAGACTCGATCACGAAGTTTCCACCGCGACTGACGAATTCGTCGATGAATCGCGGCATCTTGACCCGCTGGTCCACCGATCGTGCGGGGAGATCGAGGCGTGCCTGCCACTCGAATGCCGGTGTCCGGTCGGGTCCGGGGACGGCGAACCCGATGCCGTCGACGTCGGGACATGACTGTGTCCAGAAATCGAGTCCGAGTGCAGCCTCACGCGCGAGCGAGGAACCGAACATGCACTGACTGGAGGTGACACGTCCCGTGGCGATCTGCTCAGGTGTGCGGTCGGAGACGACGGTGACGTCGTACCCGTTGCCCAGGAGGCCGATCGCGAGTTGGAGGCCGGACTGGCCTGCGCCGACGATGGTGATAGTTGGCATGGTGTCTGCTTTCTCGTGAAAAGGGTTGCGCTGCATCTGATTACTGTGCGAGAAGTGGGATAGCTGCTTCGGAGCGTTCGGGACCGATGACGGAATAGCCACCGTCAACGGCCCAATCGGCGCCCGTGACGACAGAGGCCTTGGCGGAGGCCAGGAACGCGATGACGTCGCCGACCTCGGAGGGATGGCCGACTCGGCCGGTCAGGTGGAAGGGGGCTGCGACGGAGTCGGTCTTCGCGCGATCGTCTCCGGAGAGTTCGCGCATGATCTTCGACCAGGTCCATCCGGGACTGACCGAGTTCACGCGGATGCCGTCGGCGGCATAGTCCATGGCCATCGACCGGGTCAGTTGCACCACGGCGGCTTTACTCGCCGGATAGACCCACCGTCCGGTCTGGGCGACCTTCGACGAGATGGAGCCGAAGTTGACGATCGCTCCACCGCCCCTGGCGAGCAAATGCGGCCGCACAGCCTCGGAGAGCATCGCGACGCTCACCAGGTTGACGTCGAGCGCCCGTAGCCAGTCTGCCCTCGTCGTGGCCGCGCCGTCGTCGACGTACGAACATGCGAGATTCACCAGGACGTCGATTCCGCCGAACGTGCCGACCGTCGTCGACACCAACGTCGCCAACGAGCGATCGTCGGTGAGGTCGGTCTCGACGAAGACGATGCCCGGATCGCTGTCGGCGAGTTGCTTCCCGCGATCGACGTCGATGTCGGCGACGACCACCGATGCACCGGCATCGCGCAGGCTGCCGACCACACCCCAGCCGAGGTCGGTGGCGCCGCCCGACACAATCGCCACGCGTCCGGACAACGGCGTCGCGGCGTCGGACGAGGAGTTGAGTTCGATGGGTGTCATGCGATCTCCGTTCTTGAGTGGACGTATCCGCTTGGGATGCGACCAACGCTAAGAACTCCGTGAACTGGAGTCTGTGCGCGATGCGCAGGTCTTATCCGCTATGCGCACATGGATCGGAAGTTGACGGGATCGAATCGAACCCGGAACGCAGAGTTAACACGGTTTCCTGACGGCGGTCAGAATTGCGCAGTATCTTGAGTGGTGACAGCAGGAGTGAACTGCCATGACCTTGCCGCTTTCCCGTTATCCGCTCGCACAGTCGACTGACGTCGACGATGCGCGAGCACGAGTCGGGGATGCCTTCTGCCGGCACCAATTGGCGCCGCTGGACGGACGAAGTTCCTTCGCCGCGCGATTCCACGGAGTCGAACTCGGCGACGTGGGGCTCTATTACCTCGACTACGGCAGCTCGGTACGGATAGACCCTCGCGATCTCGACGACTTCTACCTTGTGCAGGTTCCGCTTGACGGGTCGGCGATCATCGCCGGTCGTGGATGGGAGATGGAGTCGACGACGCGGATGGCGTCGATCCTGCAGCCCGGCTCGCCGGTGTCCATGCGCTGGAGTAACGGCAACCGGCAGCTATTGGTGCATATCGACAGCGATGCCCTCCACGACCGACTTCGTCGACGTCTCGGTCGGGTGCCGCGCGAGTCGATCCGATTCGATCCTTCGATGCGACTCGATGGTGACCGCGAGAACGCGTGGGTGCGGTTGGTCAAGACGCTGGTGGACGGGGTCGACACGCTCGGCGCCGGGCCGCAGGACCTCGCGATCGGTGAACTCGGGAACGCGGTGATGAACCAACTCCTGCTCAGCCAGTCGAACAACTACTCCGACGAACTCCATTCCGCGCGTTCGGTATCGGCGGTCCCGCGGCCGGTGCGCCGGGCCGCGGACCTGTTGGCGGCTCGCGCGACCGAGCAAATCAACATCCCCGACATCGCCGACGAGGTCGGCCTCAGTGTCCGATCGCTCCAGATGGGCTTCCGCACCCACTTCGGGACGACTCCCTCAGGACACCTGCGGTCGTTGCGGCTTCGGCGGGTGCACGACGAACTGTCGGCGGCCGATCCGACGACGACGACGGTCGCCGACGTCGCGGTGCGATGGGGCTTCACACATTTGGGGCGTTTCGCCGCCGCCTACCGCGACGAGTTCGGTGAGACCCCCGCGACGACTCTGCGGAGCTGACCAGACGAGAACTCCTGCGACGTCGGAGATCCGGCGTCGCAGGAGTTCTGTTGTGGGGGAATCGGTTACGAGAGAAGCCTGCGGAGCACGGTCACCGATTGGGGTGTGGTCTTCGCGATCACGTCATAGTGAGTCGCATCGACGAGGTCTAGGTGGGCTTGTGCGCCGTTGGCGAGAAGCTGAGTCGTCAACAGTGCACTTCCGGCCGTCGGCACAACCGTGTCGTGCGTGCCGTGTTCGATGGTGATGGGTTTCCGCTGACCCGCGACCGGTACGGACATGTAGGTGCGCAGTGCGTCGGCGACTGGACCGATAAGCGGTTTCGCGAGCACCTGGTTCGGACCGAGTGACGAAACGGCGCTGCGGAGATCGAAGATGCACAGCTGCGGCGCGCGGTCGACGAGCGCGCGTCCACGGGGCGTGAGATAGGAGTCGAGGTGGAGGTCGGGCCTCGAATCACGGAGACCGTAGAGCACATAGATCAACGTTGCGGTGAGGTTCTTGATCGGACCGATCGACGGGACCTCTGGGCCGAGCGCTCCGAGCGCGGTCTCGGTGTTGGACGCCGGCGCGAATGCCACCGTGCCCCGAAACTTGGTCGCGGCGGTGCCACTGACGAGCGCGCTCGCGGTGATGGCCGCCTGACCACCCTGTGAGTGCCCCGCTGCCGCCCATGTCTGGGAGAGTTGCGGAAGTGCCGTGTGCGCGGCGCTGACCATGTCGACGACTGCGTGGGATTCGGCAGAACTGTTGAGGTAGTGGTGTTTTCCGTTGGGAGTCAGCCCGACGTAGTCGGTCGATACGACGGCGATTCCAGCGCGCAGGAGTGCCTCGACGAGCGGCTCTGCCATCTCGACGGCGGGAGGCGCTGGCAGATTGTGGGTCAGCGCGTAATCCATGCTGCACTTGTTCCCGACACCGACTGTTCCCTTGGCCCAGCTGACAACTCGCCAACCGCCCGCAGGCGGAGTGCCGCGCGGCACGTAGATCTGTCCGGCCGAGACTGCGGGATGACCGTATTCGTCCGTCGTGGAGTAGTTCATGCGGTATCCGGCAGCGGCATCGTGCGGCAGTCGGTCGGCGGAGATCGCCGATATCGCGGTCGGCGTACCAGAGACCGACGACGTCGGAGGCGATGCGTGAGCTGTACCGATCGACGGCGATACTGCTGCTGCGGCAACGAGAATCGCTGAGATACGGGCGACTGTCGTCATGGTTCGACGGCGAGAGTGTGACATGTGGACTCCTGTGGGTACGAGTGTTTGTAGCGTATATCAGACGGTCGTCACAGGAGTGCCATGTAGCGGGACGCACGGTCGGCTCCGTCTGTGATCCGAAGCGCCATCGGACGTTGGGGTGGAGTCAGCTCACCGACGGTCGGTCTCGCCCAGTGTCTCCCAGAGAAACTCGTAGGCAAGCGCCGACTTGTATGCCGCCTGCTTGTTGTCGGCGGCGCCGCCGTGGCCGCCCTCGATGTTCTCGTAGTAGTCCACGGTGTGTCCGTTTTCTTCTAGCCGCGCAACGAGTTTGCGTGCGTGACCGGGGTGTACGCGGTCGTCGCGGGTCGAGGTCGTCACAAGGATCGGCGGGTAGTCGACGTCGCGTCGGATGTTCTGATATGGCGAGAACGGCTGCATGAACGCCCACTCGTCGGGGTCTTCCGGATTGCCGTACTCGGCCACCCACGACGCTCCCGCGAGCAACAGGTGATAGCGGTACATGTCGATCAGCGGCACCTGGCAGACGAGCGCACCGAAGAGCTCGGGATAGCGGGTGAGCATGACGCCCATCAGCAGTCCGCCGTTCGAACCACCCTGTGCACCAAGCTGTTCCGGAGTCGTGAAGCGTCGGATGACCAGATCCTTCGCGACGCTGGAGAAGTCCTCGTAGACCAGATGGCGTCCCGCCTTCTGGGCAACGGTGTGCCATGCGGGGCCGTACTCGCCGCCACCGCGGATGTTGGCGATCACATAGATGCCGCCGCGTTCGATCCATGCCCTCCCGGCAACTGTCAAATAGCCTGGGGTGAGCGCATTTTCGAATCCGCCGTACCCGTAGAGCAGCGTCGGACCACTCGTGACGTCGGTCCGTCGGACGACGAAGTAGGGGATGAGCGTGCCGTCGTCGGAGGTGGCGAAGTACTGCTCGGTGGTCACCGATGAGGCGTCGAAGAACGCGGGGCTGTGCTTGATCACGGTGGCGTCGTCGGAGCCGATCGTGCCGTGCAGCAGGCTGGGCGGTTCGGTGAACGACGTGGCCGACCAGAACACTTCATCGCTGTGGTCGGGATCGGTGTCGAGCACGGAAATCGTTGCCAGGCCCGGCAATCCGGCGATCTCGACGGGCGACCAGTCGCCAACGGTCAGCACCGTGATCGATGTGTGCACGTCGTGCAGCGTCGTGATGATCAGGTAGTTCTTGGTGAACGTGAAGTCGACGAGGCTGGTGTGGCCGTCCGGCTCGAACAGGACTGTGGCGTCGCGGTTTCCGTCGAGGTAGGCCGGATAGTCGAACGTGAGGAGCGTGCCGGGCGCGTACGTGGGACCGTCGGGGCCCGACGGCGACCACTCCGAGCGCGTCATGACCAGCAGCCAGTCGCGTCGTACGCCCGCATACGCATCGGTGGGGACGTCGATGAGGACGAGCTCGCCGTCGCGGTTCTCGAAGAGCAGAGAGTTGAAGAAATCCGTTGCGCGGGAGACAAAGTGACGTTCGAACCTGGGAGTGTCGTCGTAGACGGCTCTGATCGAGATGTCCGACGGTTCGCCGGTGAAGACGGTGACGGCGTCATCGAGTGGGGTGCCGCGCGTCCAGCGTTTCGCGATGCGCGGGTATCCCGATTCGGTCAGCGAGCTGTGCCCGTCGGGTGCGGTACCGAAGTCGGTGCCGACGTAGACGTTGTTTTCGTCGATCCAACTCACCGTCGACTTGTTCTCGGGGAGCGTGAATCCGTCGGTGACCCAGGTGCGTCTGGTGAGGTCGAATTCGCGCACCACCGCGGCGTCGGCACCGCCGCGTGACAGCGAGATGAGCACGCGCCGATAGTCGGGGCCGCTGTCAGTTGTCGAACGCAGCGCCGTCGCGCCCTTCCACACCCAGTTCTCGTCCTCGGACCTCGCGAGCTCGTCGACGTCGATCAACACGTCCCACTCGGGATCGTCGGTGACGTAGGAGTCGAGTGTGGTGCGGCGCCACAGGCCGCGCGTGTTGGTGGCGTCGCGCCAGAAGTTGTAGAGGTAGTCGCCGCGGCGTCGAACGTAGGGAATTCGGTCGTCGGTGTCGAGGGCTTCGAGGGTCTGCTCCTCTATCTCGGCGAATCGCTTCGACGCGGTCAGCCGGTCGACGGTCGGGGCGTTGTGCTCGCGCACCCAGTCGAGCGCGGAGTCGGAGGTGACCTCCTCGAGCCACAGGTATGGGTCGGTGCTCTCGGATGTCATCGGTGCGCAACCTCTCGTCGTGGACGTCTGCCGGGTCGATCGTCCGCTCACGCGGACCTACTGGCCAAAATAGCGCGCCCGCGCAGTGGGGTCGGTGTGCTGCTGGTCGCCGATGTCGGCAGCGTGTCGATACCGTCGGGCGTGGATAGGCTCGATAGGGTGAGCCGTTCCGTCGAGCATGTGTCCGCCCCAATGCGCCGCAGTGCAGAGCCCGATCAGATCTCCGTCCGCGGGGCTCGGGTGAACAATCTGGCCGACCTCGACGTCGACATCCCGCTGCGCGCGCTGGTGGGGATCGCGGGAGTGTCCGGGTCGGGTAAGTCGTCGCTGGCGCTCGGGGTGCTGTACGCGGAGGGGTCGCGGCGCTACATCGAGGCGCTGTCGACCTACACCCGACGACGCATGGCGCAGGCGGCGCGTGCGAATGTCGACTCCGTCGAACACGTACCGGCGGCGCTCGCACTGCGACAGCGACCTGCGCCACCGGGAGTGCGCTCGACGTTCGGTACGTCGAGCGAGTTGCTCAACGTGCTGCGGCTGATGTTCTCGCGCCTGGCGTCGCACAGATGTCCCAACGGCCACTACGTGCCCCCGACGATCGACGTCGCTGCCGAACGGCCGTTTTTCTGCCCGGTGTGCGGCGCGCAGGTCGACGCTCCCGGCGCCGAGGATCTCGCCTTCAACTCGCGCGGCGCGTGCCCGACGTGTGCGGGGACCGGCGTCGTACGGACCGTCGACGACGACGCGCTCGTCCCCGACCCCGACAAGACCCTCGACGAGGGCGCGGTGGTGCCGTGGAACATGTTCGGGTTCAACGTGCAGCCTGCCATCGCCCGCGAGTTCGGGGTGCGCACCGACGTGCCCTGGCGCGACCTCACCGATGACGAACGCGAGATCGTGCTCGACGGACCTGAGGAGAAGAAGCACATCACCGTCACGTCGAAGAAGGGCGTGCACGATCTCGACTTCACCTTCCGTAACGCCCGACTCACGGTGACCGAAGAGCTCAAGCGTGCCGACAACGAGAAGCGGCTCGCTCGAGTGAGCCGATTCCTCACTGTCGGAACCTGTCCCACCTGTGACGGCACACGATTGAGCGACGCGGCGCGGGCACCACGGATCGGCGACGACAACCTGGCGGATATCACCGCGCTCTCGCTCGACGATGTACTCGCCTGGGCGCCAGGGGTTCCGGCGACACTGCCACCCGAGATGCGGGAAATGGCACAGGGGCTCGTCGACACGCTGTTCGATATGGCGCGACGACTTGTCGAGTTGGGCCTCGGCTACCTCACCCTCGATCGCGCGGGCGCCACGCTGTCGACGGGCGAGCGGCAGCGCGTCCAACTCGCGCGGGCGGTGCGCAATCGGACCACCGGCGTGCTCTACGTTCTCGACGAGCCGTCGATCGGTCTGCATCCCGCGAACATCGAAGGCCTGCTCGGTGTGATGAACGACCTTCTCGCCGACGGTAACTCGGTGGTCTTCGTCGACCATGACGTGCAAATTCTGCGCCAGGCGGAATGGCTCGTCGAGATCGGACCCGGATCGGGAAGCGACGGTGGCAGGGTCATCGCACAGGGGACGGTGTCGACGGTTTCCGACGACCCGGATTCGCGCCTGGCCGGATTCCTCACCGGCGCAGAGGATGTGGTGGTTCGCGCGCAGAGTTCGCGCGACGAGGTGTTCGCACTCGGCTCTTTTCATATCGAGACGTCGGCGATCCACACCGTCGAACCGTTGGTCGTCGACATCCCGCGCGGTCGGCTCGTTGCCGTCACCGGGGTGTCGGGCTCGGGCAAGACCACGATGGTGCTCGAGTCATTTGTACCGGCGTTGGCGGCGTTGTCGACCGAACCTCCGGCGCGGCTCCCGCGGCATGTCGTCGAACTCGGTGTGCCGGAACTGCCCTCGGGCAAGAGATTTCGTCCCCAGGTGGTCGACGCGACGCCGATCGGTATCAATGTACGGTCAACTGTCGCAACCTATTCCGGTGTGATGGACGATCTCCGTCGGGCCTACGCCGAGACCGACGCCGCGAGAGCTGCGGGTCTGACCGCCTCGGACTTCTCCTACAACACCGGATCGCTTTCGTGTCCGAGATGTGAGGGGACGGGCGAGGTCTCACTCGACGTGCAGTTCCTGCCCGACATCGACATCGTGTGCCCTGAATGCAAGGGGAGCAGGTTCGCGCCGCGTGCGAGGGAGTTCACTCGCGACGGAGTGTCGCTTCCGGAGTTGCTCGGTTACACGATCCGCGACGCTGCGCGCGCAGTGTCGGGTCTGGCGCGAGTGACCAAGCGGCTCAAGGCTCTTGACGAACTGGGTCTCGGCTACCTCACACTCGGGGAATCGACGCCGGCGCTGTCGGGCGGCGAGGCGCAGCGTCTGAAACTGGTGAATCAGTTGCACCGCGACCAGTCCGACACGGTGTTCGTCCTCGATGAGCCGAGCGTCGGGCTGCACCCGCTGGACGTGCGCACGCTACTGCAGGTGCTGACTCGACTGACCGAGCGCGGCGCAACGATCATCGTCATTCGAGCACGACCTCGACGTGATCGCCAACGCCGACTATGTCATCGACATGGGGCCAGGGGGTGGGGAAGCGGGCGGTCGGATCGTCGCGGTCGGCACACCTGGCGAGGTGGCGAGCAGTTCCGCGTCGATCACCGGCCGCTACCTCGCCGAGCACACGTCCGCGGGTCCGCTACCCGCTGGTTGAGCCGGGCGTTATTCCGCTGATTGAGCCGGGCTTTATTCCGCTGGTTGAGCCGGGCGTTATTCCGCTGGTTGAGCCGGGCGCGAGCGGAGCGAGCTCCCGTGTCGAAGCCTGCGGGGTGGGCGCAGTGATTTCGACTCGGGCCTCCGCTGGCGCTTCGGCCCGGCTCACTCAGCGGGAGGGGGGTGGCTCACTCAGCGCCGACCTCTTCGCGCAGCGGGCACCTCGTGCGCGAATAGATCGTCGGCATGCACAGGTTGCAGTGAGTGCACAGCGAGCGCACGGCGGGGTCGTCGGCGATCCGCAGCGGTAGGTCGGGTTCGCGCAGCAGTGCGCGGCCCATCGCGAGAAAGTCGAAACCCTCAGCCAGCGCCGTGTCCATCGTTGCGCGGTCGGTGATGCCGCCGAGCAGGATGATCGGCAGGTCGACGCTCTCACGCAGCCTGCGGGCCAGCGGCATCAGGTAGCCGGGGTGATAGTCGTAGTGCTTGAGGAAGAAGGGGCCAGCGGCCTTCAGTCCCCACCGCATCGCGCCGTGGAAGGCGTCGGCGAAAGCCTCACGCGGTGCGTCGCCGTGGAAGAGGTACATCGGGTTCAGCAGTGAGCTGCCTGCCGTCGGCTCGATCGCGTCGAGGTGGCCGTCCGATTCCAGAAGTCGCGCGACCTCGCATGCCTCGTCGACATCGAATCCGCGCCACCTCCCGACACCGCCCACGCCGTCGTACATGTTCAGCTTCACCCAGACGGCAGCCGAATCGCCGACCTCGTCGCGCACCGACTCGACCACTTCGCGCGCGAGCCGCGCACGATTGACCAGTGTGCCGCCGTATCCGTCGCGTCGATGGTTGAGCAGAGGTGAGAGAAAACAACTGATGAGATAGTTGTGGCCGCAATGGATTTCGAGTCCGTCGAAACCCGAATCGACCGCGATGCGCGCCGCCCGTCGAAACGATGTGCGGAGATCCGCGATGCGGTCAGCCGAGATCTTTTGTGTCACCGACATTCCCATCGGCGCCGGAATGCGCGACGGACCAAGGGCTTTCGCGCGATTCGACGCCGAGTTCGCGACCGGCCCCGCGTGGCCGAGCTGGGCAGCGGCAAGGGCACCTTCGGCGTGGATGGCGTCGGTGAGCCGGCGCAGCCCCGGTGCTGCCTCGGGACGCATCCAGATCTGATGTCGATCGGTCCGCCCCTCGGGGCCGACCGCGCAGTACGCAACCGTGCTCATGGCGACGCCGCCCGCAGCCACCTCGCGGTGGAACTCGACGAGATCGTCGGTGACGAGTGCGTCGGGGGTCGCACCCTCGAACGTCGCACATTTGATCAGGCGGTTGCGCAGCGTCAGCGGACCCAGTCGTGCCGGTGCGAAGGGATCGGGGGTCGGCGACGAGCCGTTCACGGGTTGTCCTCGGTACCGGCCGCGGTGCTCGTGGCCGCAGGCTGACCGAGTCCGGCTGTGACGAACTCGCGGAGCGACGCCACGTCGTCGTCGGACAGCGGACGGTCGGCGGAGAAGCGCGACAGGATCAGCTCGAATGCAAGTGCCCAGCGTCGGCGAGCCTGGTCGTGGCCGAGGCCGCCGACCATCGCGACCAGCATGTCGGCCCACCGGTCGAGATCGAACCAGGCGCCGTGCCAGGGAGCCTGGGGACGCGCGTGGACGAAGCGGGCCAGGAGTTGCAGATGCAGATGTCCGGCGGGGTCGCGCTGGATCTCGACGAACGGGGTGATCACGACGTCGACCAGCGCGGCGACGGAGTCACGTGAGACATCGACGGAGCCGAGTGCCGCCGCCCACAGCGGGGCGAGACGCGCCTCGAGCAGTGCCGTCGCGAGCTGATCCTTCGATCCGAAGTGGTAGTGCACGGCCGCCGGATTGGCTCCCGCGCCCGCGCAGATGGCGCGCACGGAGACGGCGTCGTAGCCCTCGATGAGGAAGAGGCGCTCGGCTGTCCGCAGCAATTGCTCGCGGGTGGGTGATGTGGACACGCTCATGCGGCGATTCAATCAGTGATTGAACGACGCGGTGGCCGATTTGCGGCAACGGTCGATTCGGACCAGTACGGGGGACGTTCTGCGCGCAGGTTGGCCCTAGTCGTAGGCTGGCAGTCGTGGCTGATCACTTTGAAACAGTTGTCCTGGGAGCAGGTCCAGGTGGGTACGTGGCCGCGATCCGGTCCGCCCAGTTGGGCATGAACACCGCCATCATCGAAGAGAAGTATTGGGGCGGTGTCTGTCTGAACGTTGGATGTATTCCGTCCAAGGCGTTGCTGCGCAACGCCGAACTCGCCCACATCTTCAACCATGAGTCGAAGACGTTCGGGATGTCCGGGGATGTGACCTTCGACTACGGCTCGGCATTCGACCGCAGTCGTAGCGTCGCCGACGCGAGCGCCAAGGGCGTGCACTACCTGAACAAGAAGAACAAGATCACCGAGATCGAGGGCTACGGCACCTTCGTCGACGCCAAGACCATCAAGGTCGGCGACCGCGAGATCACCTTCGACAACGTCATCATCGACACCGGCTCGGTGGTCAAGCTCCTGCCGGGCGTCGAGCTCTCCGACAACGTCGTCACCTACGAGACCCAGATCCTCACCCGCGATCTGCCCGGCTCCATCGTCATCGTCGGCGCGGGCGCGATCGGCATGGAGTTCGGCTACGTGCTCGCCAACTACGGCGTCGACGTGACGATCATCGAGTTCCTCGACCGCGTGCTCCCCAACGAAGACATCGACGTCTCCAAGGAGATCGCCAAGCAGTACAAGAAGCTCGGCGTGAAGGTCCTGACCTCCACCGGAGTCCAGACCGTCACCGACAACGGAAACGACGTCACCGTCACCTACAAGGACGCCAAGGGTAACGACGGAGAGGTCACCGTCGACCGCGTGCTCATGTCGGTCGGCTTCGCTCCCCGCGTCGAGGGCTTCGGACTCGAGAACACCGGCGTCGAGCTCACCGATCGCGGCGCCATCGCAATCGACGACTTCATGCGCACCAACGTCGACGGCATCTACGCGATCGGCGACGTCACCGCCAAGCTCCAGCTCGCACACGTCGCCGAGGCGCAGGGCGTCGTCGCCGCGGAGACCATCGCGGGCGCCGAGACCATGACGCTCGGCGACTACCGGTTCATGCCGCGCGCGACGTTCTGCCAGCCGCAGGTCGCCTCGTTCGGACTGACCGAACAGCAGGCCAAGGACGCGGGCTTCAACGTCAAGGCCACCACGTTCCCGTTCAGCGCGAACGGCAAGGCACGCGGCATGGGCGAGACCGCGGGCTTCGTCAAGCTCCTCACCAACGCCGACACCGACGAGCTTCTCGGCGCACATCTCGTGGGCGACAACGTCTCCGAGATGCTGCCCGAACTCACGCTCGCGCAGAAGTGGGACCTGACGGCCAAGGAACTGGCCCGTAACGTCCACACCCACCCGACCATGAGCGAAGCAATGCAAGAAACGTTCCATGGCGCGATCGGGCACATGATCAACCTGTGAGCCGCGCGTTGCGTCGTGTAGCCATGGCGCGATCGGGCACATGATCAACCTGTGAGCCGCGCGTTGCGTCGTGTAGCCACGGCGCGATCGGGCACATGATCAACCTGTAGAACACCCTGCAGCACAACCGAATACACGCGAGCCGGGACCGACGACAATGTCGGTTCCGGCTCGCGTCTCTTCAGCGACGAGGCTTCAGGGTAGGAGAGTCACGGCGCGGGAATCACGGCACGATGATCAGGGGGCACTGGGCTGAATGCAGAACCCGTTGGCTCGTCGATCCCAGTAGAAGCCCGGTGAATCCGCCGCGCCCGCGACTGCCGACGACGACGACGTCGGATTCGGCCGAGGCCTTGGTGAGTGCGGCAACCGGAGCGTCGTCGACGATCTGTGTGGTCACGCGCAAGCGGGGCAGGCGTCGTTTGATCGCTTCGACAGGTACGGCGAGTGTGCCTTCGATCTGGTGTGCGGCTGTGGTGAACGTTTTACGCGAGTGGTCGAAACCCGTTGCGTCCCAGGCCGAGAGCACGACAAGTTCAGCAGCTCGATCGGTCGCCTCGTGCGCTGCCCAATCGAGCGCCTCCAGTGATTCGGGAGAACCGTCGACACCGACGGTGACCCGACCGTTGGGTCCGACGTCGTCGCTGTTCTCGCGTATCACCGCGAGGGGGCAGACCGAGTGCGACGTCAGCGCTGACGCGGTCGACCCGATGAAAGCCGCTGTGAGACGGCCGGTCCCGGACGCGCCGACGGCCACTATCGACGACGCCCGCGAGCGCGCGAGCAACTCGCCACGCGGCGAACCGGTGACGATGTGCGTGCGCGGCGCGAGATCGGGGTCCTCGTCGAGGGCGACCTCCGTCGCCGCATTGAGCGCGGCCTTGGCGCCCAGGCGCGCGGCGTCGAAGAATGTTTCGGGTACGGCGTACTCGATCAGTGGGGGTGATGCCGCCTCGACTGCGAAGACGATGTCGAGGGTCGTCTGATGGATAGATGCTGTGTGCGCTGCCCAGCGCGCCGCTGCCAATGCGTTCGACGAACCGTCGATGCCGACGGTGATGGGTTCCGAGTACCTCATGACCCGAGTGTGCGCTGGTCAGCGACGCCGATCGTGAGGCTTACGTCCCAACCGGCGCGGGTCGCACGGCCCCCAACGGCGCCAGTGTGCTATCCGAGCGATGTCGGACACGACGACTACAGTCGAAGAGGCGCGGGCAGGAAGGCTTGGGCAGGGAGAAACCGATGAGCAGGGGCGAGGCCACACGCTTGTGGACACCGTTGCAACCGGTCGACGTCCGCGCGACGCTCGGGCTGCACCGGCGTGGCAGCGGCGACCCGGCTTTCCGATACGGAGCCGACGGTTCCATCTGGCGCGCGGTACACACTCCGGACGGACCGGGCACGCTGGCCGTCGCCACCGACGGTTCGACGATCCGCGGGCGTGCCTGGGGTCCCGGCGCCGCGTGGCTACTCGAGCAGATGCCGGACATGCTCGGCGCCTCAGACGACCCGGCCGCACTGGTGCCGAAAGACGCTGCCGTCGCTCGATTGGTCGCGGCGTCGACCGGATTGCGTATCGGCAGCAGCGGCCGCGTGTGGGAGGCGCTAGCGCCGGCGATCCTCGAGCAGAAGGTCGTCGGGACCGAGGCGTGGCGGGCGTGGCGGCACATACTCAGGCGGTTCGGCGAACCCGCTCCGGGACCGGTTCCGCGCGACATGCGCGTGCCACCCCCGCGGGCCGACTGGGCGCGGATTCCGGTGTGGGAGTGGCATCGCAGTGGTGCAGAGCCCGTGCGGATGCGCACCATCAGAGGTGCGACGGCACTGGACGTCGAACGTCACCACGACAAGCTGGAGGTGCTCCGCGGAGTCGGCCCGTGGACTGTCGCGGAAACCCGAGCGCGAGCCGTCGGCGACACCGACGTCGTCCCGGTCGGCGACTACCACATCCCGGCTCTCATCGGCCATACGCTGATCGGGGAGAAGGTCGACGACGCCGGGATGCTGGAGCTGCTGGAACCCTATGCGGGCCAACGCTATCGAATCGTGCGCATGGCCGAACTCCACGGCACCTGGGCGCCGCGTCGGGGGCACCGAATGTCGGTCCGCGACTATCGGGAGCTGTGATCGGCGTCGAGCTGCGCTGATCGACGCGTGCATTTCAGTCCCGGTGAGTGGAAGTATTTGCGGCGCAGTTGAGCTGGGCCGATACGTTCGCCAGCGGAGTGCGGCGGTGGCGGCGATTGGTGTGATCGCCACGTCGGCGCCGACAATTCTTCCCAACATCGACACCCGCGGGGGTGGTCTGGAAAGGAAGTACCGTGTCGAGGAAACGTTGGGGCGCATTGGCCGTCGGGCTCGTGGCTGCGCTGTCGCTGTCTGTGAGCGCATGCTCGTCCGATGATTCGGGTAGCGGCGGCCAGTCGGCATCGGCGCAACGCATCACCCTCACCGTCGGCGATCAGGTCAAGCAGACCCAGTCGCTCCTCGAAGCATCCGGTGAGCTGAAAGACCTGCCCTACGACATCGACTGGGCTTCGTTCGAGTCGGGTCCGCCACTGCTCGAAGCCGCAGCGGCCGGCAAGGTCGACATCGGTGGAACCGGCGATGTGCCACCGGTTTTCGCGCAGGCCAGCGGTGCGCCCCTGAAGATCGTGGCGGTCCAGTCACGCGAGAAGCCCGGCGACTTCCTGTTGGCTCCGAGCGGCTCGTCGGTGACGTCGATCGCCGACCTCAAAGGCAAGAAGGTCGCTTTCACCAAGGGATCGAGCTCCAACGGACTCGTGCTCGCGCTCCTCGACAAGGCGGGCCTCAAGCCCAGTGACATCCAGCAGACCTACCTCACGCCCACCGAGGGCCTCTCGGCCTTTACCAACGGCCAGGTCGACGCCTGGGCGGTCTGGAATCCGTTTGCGCAAGTGGCGATCTCGCAGCACGGCGCCAAGGTCGTCTCCGACGGCGAAGGCTTGGTGACCCAGCAGGCGTACTACCTCGCCTCCTCGGCGTCGCTCGGCGACTTGGCGAAGCAGAAGGCGATCAGCGATCTCGTCGGCCGTCTCGCGCGAGCGAACAAGTGGTCGGTGACCCATGAGGACCAGTGGATTCCGATCTACAGCAAACTCACCAAGCTCCCCGAACCCGTTGCACGAGCGACGTTCTCGACGTCGTCCGGTTCTCTGGTCCCGATCGGTGATGAGCAGATCGCCAAGCATCAGCATCTCATCGACCTGTTCGCCAACGCCAAGGTGATCCCCAACAAGCCCAAGGCCGCCGACTACTTCGACAACCAGTTCAACGGCGCACTCGCGGGCACGAACTGATGACGGGGGCAGTCGCGGGCTCGGCCACCGCGATCCGGGGTGACGCCGACGCAGGCAGTCGTCGCGCGTCGACCCGACGGCGCACGCGCCTGTCGGTCGGTCCGTGGCTGCGCCTCATCTCACCGCTCGTCCTGCTGATCGCCTGGCAGGTGCTATCGACCAACGGTGTCATTCCGGCCAGCAAGCTGTCTCCGCCGACACAGGTGTGGGCGGCGGCGCGTGAACTGTGGGGCACAGGCGAACTGCAAGCGGCGCTGGGTGTTTCGCTGCAGCGTGTCGGCATCGGCCTGGCGCTCGGCGTGGTGTTGGCAGTCGCGCTCGGTCTGCTCGTCGGCTTCTTCCGGATCGCGGATCTGGCCATCGACCCGCCACTGCAGATGCTCCGCACTGTGCCGTTCCTCGGGCTGATCCCGTTGTTCGTCGTGTGGTTCGGTATCGGCGAGGAGCCCAAGGTCTACATGGTGGCGCTCGGCGTACTGTTCCCGCTGTACCTCAATCTGGTGTCGGGTATCCACGGCGTCGATGCGAAACTGATCGAGGCGGGTCGCTCGGTGGGTCTCGGGCGAATCGGATTGGCACGCACCGTGATTCTTCCCGGAGCGACGCCCAGCGCCCTCACCGGGTTTCGTCTGTCCCTCGGTGTCGCGTGGCTGTCGCTGATCGTTGCGGAGCAGATCAACGCCGACGCCGGGCTCGGCTACCTGGTCATGAATGCGCGCACCTACTTCCGCAACGACATCATCGTCCTCGGACTGGTGATCTACGCATTGCTGGGTCTGTTCAGTGATTCGATTGTCCGCGGCCTCGAGGCATGGCTGCTCCGATGGAGGGTGAGTCGATGAGCGGCGAGACAGTTGTTCGTGCACAGGGGATCACACGTTCCTTCGGCAACGTCGAGGTGCTGCACGGCATCGATCTGACACTGCACAGCGGCGAGATCGTGGCACTCGTCGGCAGGTCGGGCTCGGGCAAGTCGACGTTGCTGCGGATCATCGCCGGGCTCGACGACCAGCACGGTGGCCGACTCGAGGTCGACGGATCGCGCGCGGTGGCATTCCAGGAGCCGAGGCTGCTGCCGTGGCGCAGCGTCCGAAAGAACGTGTCGCTCAACCTCTCCGGCGGCAATGCCGCAGCGCGGGCGGTGACGGCGCTCGACGAGGTCGGACTATCGCATCGCGTCGACGCCTGGCCGCTGACGCTCTCCGGTGGAGAAGCCCAGCGTGCGTCGCTTGCTCGCGCATTGGTGCGCAATCCAGAAGTACTACTGCTCGACGAACCATTCGGTGCACTCGATGCGCTCACCCGGATCGAAGCGCACACACTGCTCACAAGGCTGTGGAGCACACACGGATTCGCCGCGCTGCTCGTCACTCACGACGTCGAGGAGGCCGTGGTGCTTGCCGACCGAGTGCTCGTCCTCGAGGACGGCGCCATCGCGTACGACGTCGCGGTCGACGTCGAGCGTCCCCGCCATCGGGATGATCAGCGCGTCGTCGAACTGCGTGAACGAGTGCTCGGCCACCTCGGCGTCGGAAGCCGAGACACCAATGCGACAGCTGTTGAGGAGCCTGCCCGATGAGTGCGTCATTCCACTGGTTTCTGCCGACGTCGGGCGACGGTCGAGAGGTGTTCGGTGCGCTGCAGTCGTCCGGTGTCCTCGGCACCGCGTCGGCACACCGTGCCCCCGATCTCGAGTACCTGACTCTCGTCGCCAAGACCGCCGAGAAGTTGGGATTCGAGTCGGTGCTCACCCCGACCGGAACCTGGTGTCTGGATGCGTGGGTGACCACCGCGGCGCTCATTCAGGAGACCACTCGGCTGAAGTTCCTCGTCGCGTTCCGGCCGGGATTGATCACGCCGACGTTGGCCGCCCAGCAGGCCGCGACGTTTGCCGAACTGTCCGGTGGGCGATTGGCATTGAACATCGTGACCGGCGGCGACAGGGAAGAGCAGGAGCGCTTCGGTGATCGCCTCAGCAAGGAGGAACGGTACGCCCGTACCGCGGAGTTCCTACAGATTGTGCGCGGGGCGTGGTCGGGCACACCGTACGACTTCGTCGGCGAGTATTTGGACGTCACCGGGGCCACCGTGGCACGGCCCCCGCAACCAGCGCCTGCCGTGTTCTTCGGTGGCGCAAGCGACGCCGCGCGGGAGGTTGCTGCCGCACACGTCGACACGTACCTCACGTGGAGGGAACCGCCGGACAAGGTAGCCGCACTGATCGACGACGTGCGTGCCCGGGCCGCGAAGTACGGCCGGACACTCTCATTCGGCATCCGTGCGCATGTGATCACCCGCGACACGCGCGAAGAGGCGTGGGCGGAAGCCCGCAAGCTGGTCGACCGCATGGACCCGAACGTGATTGCCCTTGCGCGAGAACGGCTTCTGCAGTCCGAGTCGGAGGGTCAGCGTCGACAACTGTCGTTGAACGCCGACCTCGCGAATCTCGAGGTATACCCCGGTTTGTGGGCGGGTTACGGACTGGTGCGGCCCGGTGCCGGCACCGCTTTTGTGGGCAGCCACGCCGAGGTGGCCGACCTCATCGGTCAGTACCGCGCGCTCGGCGTCGACCATTTCATCCTGTCCGGTCAGCCGCACATCGAGGAGGCGTACTGGTTCGCGGAGGGAGTGGCGCCGCTGGTGCGCGCTGCCGAAGCCCGCGCGCCGCAGGCGATCTGAGCGTCAGAGGTCGACGGCGCGCGAAGCTGGGCGTCTAAATATGTGTCGTATCGAAGGATGTGGGTGCTGCAGCACACACATCCTTCGATTCAACACACATTCAGGGGCGGTCTTCGTCGGCCGGTAGCCGGGCGAGGATGAACTGCCCCTGCCCGGTGATGGTCTGCTCGACGTCGACCGCTCCGGCCGCCCGCAGGCGATCGACGATCTCGGCGCGGCCGAAGATCCGATACCCGGTGAGCGCGGTGACGGTTCGGACGCCCGGCAGTCCGGTCAGGTTGGTGACGACCGAAGTGAATACGGCCACCTCGCCACCTGGTGTGGCGACCCGTACGAGCTCGTCGATCACCGGCAGCGGGTCGGGAATCAGATACAGCGCTGCCAGGCACACGACGGAATCAAAGGTGTTGTCGCCGAACGGAATCGAATGTGCGTCGGCGCGAATGTAGGCGACTCGTTCGTCGCTGTTGGTGGCCGCGGCCTTGGCCAGCATCGTCGGCGAGAAGTCGATGCCGACGCAACGGCCGTCGCCGGTGAGCGCCGCTGACAGCCGCCGCGTGTAGTTGCCCGGGCCGCACGCGACGTCGAGGATGCTGCGCTCACCGGGTCGAGCCAGATGCGCAACCAGTGCGCGATCGGCGACCTCGGTCGAGGACCCGCCGAAACTGAACAGTCGGGTGAACGCCGGTCGCCACAGTCGTTCATAGACTTCGCTGAACAGTGGATTGTTCATGGCCCGCTGGGCCAGCGAAGTCATCGTGGGAACCTCACACGCGTTCGTCGCGCTGAACCCGCAAGGTGTGCAGCGTGGTGGCCAACGAGTCGTACTGCAGCGCGAGCAAGACGAAGGCGATGGCCCGGCGTTCGTCGAGATGACGACGCAACGACGTCCAGGTGGTCTCGCTGATGTCCTTGTCGGCGATCAATTCGTCGACGGACTGCAGCATCCACTTCTCCCGGTCACCCCAGCCGGCGTCGGGTCCGGCGATGATCCGTGCGAGCTCGGCGTCGTCGATGCCTGCGCGTTTGCCGAGGCGGCGATGGTGGTCGAGTTCGTAGTCGCTGCCGCGCAGGTGCGCGACGCGGATGATCACCATCTCGGACTCGCGCCGCGAGAGTGAGCCGAACGGCATCAGCCTGCTCGAGTAGTAGAGCCATGCGCGGAAGAGCCCGCGCGTGCGCCCCAGAGTGGAGAAGACGTGAGCGTCGCGCACCCCGATGACGCGTGCCGCGCCCCTCGCGAACACCCAGTTGATGAGTCCGAGGTCGCTCAATGTTCCGGGCGCAACACGCGGACCGGTTGCCACGTCACCTTCACTGGTCGTCATGATCGCAACGGTAGACTACGGAATTCATGACGGACATCACACCACGGACGTTCAACAGCATCTCAGAGCTGACAGCGGCGATCGGCGAGGATCTGGGGTACGGCGACTGGTTGGAGGTCACCCAGGAGCGCATCGACGCGTTTGCCGATGCGACCGGTGATCACCAGTGGATTCACGTCGACCCCGAGCGCGCGAATGACGGGCCGTTCGGTGCGACGGTCGCGCATGGCTACCTGACGCTGTCGCTGCTCCCACTGCTGGCGGGCGACATCTTCACCGTGAACGGGCCCAAGCTGGTGATCAACTACGGACTGAACAGGGTCCGCTTCCCCAGCCCGGTCAAGGTCGGATCGCGAATCCGGGCCAACGCCGAGATCGTCTCGATCGACGACAGCCCCGCCGGGGTCACCATGGTGGTGCGCAGCACGGTGCAGATCGACGGCGTCGAGAAACCCGCGTGCGTCGCCGAGAACGTGCGCGTGCTCGTCTACTGAACCCATCGCCGCCTCAACACGTCACTGCCCGAACCGATCAGCGCTTGAACAGTCACCGACGTGGGCAGCCGCCGCGTGCAGGTGAGCCGCGTAGTCGCGCGTCGAGCCAACTCATCGCGTCCGGAAAGCCGATCACGGCAGCGGTCAGGTGCTCGCCGAGCACCTCACGGTACTGAGCGTTCGCGCCGAGTCGACACTGTTCGACGAACAGGCTGCGCGCCCCGGCGGCCGGTATCCACCACTCCTGGGCGCCGTTGTAGATGTAGAGCGGAACCACCGATCGGGTGTCGGACATCTGTGTCACGCGGTAGACGTGTTCTGCGACGGGCGAGTGGAACGGATCACCGACGTTTGCCATGAGCTGCATCGGCATGAATGTCGCGCCCGCGAGGGCCTCGGGTATCACGCACACGTTCTTCAACGGCGACGACGCAATCCACTGAGCCGGATTGTTGGCCATGGTGAGGATCTCGGGCCGCTCACGGGCGATGCCGAACGTCGCGGCATGGAACAGTCCCGTCGCGAGGTTGGCGTTCATACTGCCGACGAGCATCCGGAAGTCGGCAGGCACGCCGCCCAGTGCTGCCCCGACGACGCGCGGGGCGAGTTCAGGCGCGTACCCGGCCAGGAGCTTCGCCGCACCGGCCGTGGCGATCGAGCCGCCGGAGTATCCGCTCATCGCAATTGCGCTGTGTCCAAACATCTTCGGCTCCAGGTTCGACGCTGCGCGGATGGAGTCGAGCACGACGTGACCCGCGACGACGGGCTCTGCGTATGCCATCCGCGGCCCCTGGTGGTCGGGGATCAGCACGCCATACCCGTGCGCAAGCGCGAGCTGCGTCGTCGGAGGCAGTAGGTCTGTCACGCCACTTGCGATCGAAAAGCCGTGAGCGAGGGTGTAACCCGGGTTGCACGCGGTCCCGAGTGAATCGATGGGAAGGTTGTTCACGAGGATCGGCCTGGGTCCGCGCACAGGTGCGGAAGCGGTAGGGGTGATCAGCGTCGCGGTACCGAAGCTTGGTGTGCCGACTGCGTCCGTACTGCGGAACTTGATGAGCGTTGCCGACGCAATCGGCGCGGTGACCACCGGCGCGGCCGATGCGGTCACGTCGCGCGTGGCGATGACGGTGCCGGGGCGAAGGGAACCGAGGTTCGACGGCCAGCGGTCGAACATGGGATCCCCGGTCGGGGTAGGGAGCGTGGCCTCGCGCAATTCCTGTGTCCGCCAAGATAATCCGGGTGACTGTGCGCGCAACGGAATTCTCGACAGATGCGGAAAGGGCGGTGCGGGTACCACGTGGTCGATGGCATCGGGGACCTGCTGGGGGATGCCCATCATGTTCGGCGGGTCCGCGGCAGTGATGCCCGGTGCACTCGGGACGACAACACACGCCAGCACGAAGGCGGCGACAGCAAAGTTTCGCCGTGGTGAATGTCGCCGTGTTGAACGCATGGCGTCGTGCCTCCAGACCGGGAGAGGGGAAGCACCCCCGACGGCTGCTTCCCCTCTCCCGCGCCCACCATAGGGCGCATCCTGATCGATTGATCCACAAATGGCTACGACGTATGACCTGTGATGGATCTGTAACCCTCGGACCGGGGTCCGCTTGTGCGACAAGAAGAGTTGTCGAGAAAGTGTGACTGCGTCAAAGCGACTGCGTCGACTGTGTCAGAGCGACATGTAGGGCGACACGCTGCTGCGATGGGAGTCGACACGTAGGCTCGAGCCGAGTGGTGGGAATGCGCGCTGCGCACAATGTTGTCGTTCGCACACACGACATCCCGCACCAATCGGCGTGATTCGCGCCTGAGGGCCGATTTCGAGTCCGTCCGAGTAGATGACTCGAGCAGCGTGTCGCAGCTCGCAGCCGAGTCCGAGCGCGAACGTCTTGCCCGGCTGGCCGTATCGCACGGCCCGCCTCTCCACCGTGCGGGCGACCCAGAAATAGTCACGGCCGTCGGGCATTTCGGCGATTTGCGTGATGATCTTTCCGGGGTAGGCGAACGTCTCGTAGACATTCCACAGTGGGCATGTGCCGCCGCTCGACGAGAAGTGAAATCCTGTGGCGGACTGGCGTTTCGACATGTTTCCCGCACGGTCGACGCGGACGAACGACCACGGTACGCCACGGAGGTTCGGGCGCTGCAGCGTCGAGAGTCGGTGGCAGATGGTCTCGTAGGAGACCGCGTAGAACGCCGAGAGGCGTTCGATGTCGTAGCGGAAATCCTCTGCCGCGCCGTGGAACTGCGTGTAGGGCAACAGGACTGCGGCCGCGAAGTAGTTGGCCAGTCCGGTCTTCGCGAGCGCCTGGGCCTCATCGTTGGTGAAGTTCGCCTCCTCGACCAATTCGGTGAGTAGATCGTCGAATTCGACGAGCGCGAGTTCTGCGGCGAGTTTGAATGCGCGCTGGCCGGCCGACAGCGCGGCCGAGACCTCGAGACGTCGTGTCGCGGGGTCGAATCGGTGCAGGAGGTAGTCGCCAAGGTCGACGCGCGGGGCGATCGTCACCCCGTGGACGCGTTCGAGCCGGTCGGCGATCTCCCGTCGGACGTCGCCCGAGTGCATCCGCATGCGTGCGTTGAGCTCTTCTGCCGCGACATCGAGTGCGTGAATGTAGTTGCGGCGCTGGTAGAAATAGTCGCGCACCTCTTCGTGGGGTGCGGTGATCGATCCGCGCATGGCGCGGTCGCTGCGCTCGTCGGTCGCCGCGGCGAGCTGATCGATCGCGATCCGATACCGGCGATGCAGATTCACCATCGCCTGCGCCATGTCGGGGTGGGCCGAGACCATCGCCGCGATCTCCTGGGGGTCGGCGGTCGTCGGGGCGGCCTCGATGTCGTCGTCGAGCAGCGCCTCACGCAGTTCCGCGACGAGTCGCACGTCGTCTTGGGAGTCGAAGAACCCGCCGTCGACTCCGAATGCCTCGGTGATCCGCGCCAGCACCGATGCGGTGAGCGGGCGGGCGTCGTGTTCGATCTGGTTGAGATACGACGCGGAGATGCGCAGCGTCTGGGCCAACGCCACCTGCGACAGCCCGCGTTCGGAGCGAAGCTGACGTAAGCGCGATCCGACATAGGCCCTGTTGTTCATAGGTCACCGCCGTTCATAGCTCACTGCTGTTCATAGCTCACCGCAGTCCATAGGTCGCCATGTCGTCGGACCCGCTCAGGGTACGGTGACCCCGTGCGTGCGCGGTGGGTTCGACGGTGGGTGGCAGCGACGCTGCTCGCCTGTGTTGCTGCAACACTCGCCGGATGCGGCGACGATGACGCGGTCTCGACCGCCGCGGCCGTCGCTCCCGCCGATCTGCTGCTTCGGCCCGCGCAGTTGCCGTCGGGTTTCGCGACGACGCAACTGACCGTCTCCGACCTCGTGGACTCCGACCGTGCGCAACTGGTCGCGGCACGCGCCGACACCGTGATGCCACAGGAGTGCCGCGCCACTGCGGACACGGCGTTCACCGAGAAGGTCAGCGCGTCGAACTCTGCGGTGCTGGCAGCGAGCGCGGCCGACGTCGGGCTCGTCGAGCTGGTATCCACTGCTCGACGCGACATCGACGACGACATCCGCACGAGGACTGCGCAGTGCCGTAGGACGCACACCACTGTTGCGGCGGGAAGTCTTGCGGGTGCGACGGTCACCACCGAGTCGACGACGCTGCCCGACCCGCCGGAGGTCGCGAAGAGTCCCGGCGGACTCAGCGTCGAACGTGCTTTTCTCTCGCGATCGGATGTGTCGACGACGCTGCCGGATTCGACAGTGCGAAAGCAGGTCGGATTTGTCGGATATGCGCTCGTGAAGCGTCCAGGAGGTTCGGTGCTCACGGTCAGTCTCACGGTGAACGGTCCGGGCGGCCGGGCGCAGAATCCGCCTGCCGACGCGGTGGAGCCGATGTCGTCGTCGGCGTTCGTCGATCTGTTCGGCACAGCACTGAAAGCGGCCGCGAGATGACCGACCGCGCGGTGACGAGGCCAGGCCGCGGCCGGGTGCACCTGGAACCTCGGTGTGAAACACGCCACATGTGAGGTGTCGGGAGTCTTTCCAGCGGGCATCGGGTTGATGCTCCTGCGCATGCCGACCGTCGGCGGAGCGCACGGAGAAAACGCAGTACGCGCGTACTTTTTAACGCTCCGCTGACGACTCTTCACATCTCCAGATTTGCAAAATTTGCAAATCTTCGCCACATGGTTGGCGCATTTTTGCAGTCAAAGGGGATTGGACCTGCGTGTTTTCGGTGTGGCACCCTTGAGTCAGGCGTTTCCGGGAAGTGCCGAAGAGTTCGCAAACTCCGACCCCATCCTGTGGTGGTCATCACATTTGCGGACGCGACGCGCGCTCGGAGGCCTGACATCATCCGGCCTGGGTGCAATTCCTTGGCAGCTTCGGCCGGGTCCAGATAGGCCCCGGTCTCTGTGAGCCGGACAAGCATTCGTCTCGGGAGATCGGGACGAGCAGCACAACGAAAGCGAAGTGGCTAATGAGCAACGTCGGAAAGCCCCGCACCGCCGCGGAAATCCAGCAGGACTGGGACACCAACCCGCGGTGGAAGGGCATCACGCGCGAATACACTGCCGAGCAGGTTGCCGAGCTCCAGGGCACCGTCGTCGAGGAGCACACCCTCGCTCGTCGTGGCGCCGAGATCCTGTGGGAAGGCGTCAACAGCGACAACTACATCAACGCGCTCGGCGCGCTGACCGGTAACCAGGCCGTGCAGCAGGTGCGCGCGGGCCTCAAGGCCATCTACCTCTCGGGTTGGCAGGTCGCCGGTGACGCGAACCTCTCCGGCCACACCTACCCCGACCAGTCGCTCTACCCGGCCAACTCGGTGCCGGCCGTCGTGCAGCGCATCAACAACGCGATGCTGCGCGCCGACGAGATCGCCCGCGTCGAGGGTGACAACTCGGTCGACAACTGGGTCGTGCCGATCGTGGCCGACGGCGAAGCCGGCTTCGGTGGCGCCCTCAACGTCTACGAGCTGCAGAAGGCCATGATCAAGGCCGGCGCCGCTGGCACCCACTGGGAGGATCAGCTCGCCTCGGAGAAGAAGTGCGGCCACCTCGGTGGCAAGGTGCTCATCCCCACCCAGCAGCACATCCGCACCCTGACCTCGGCTCGCCTCGCTGCCGACGTTGCCAACACCCCGACCGTCGTCGTCGCTCGTACCGACGCCGAGGCCGCAACCCTCATCACCTCCGATGTCGACGAGCGCGACAAGCCGTTCGTGACCGGTGAGCGCACCACCGAGGGCTTCTACAACGTGAAGAAGGGCATCGAGCCCTGCATCGCGCGTGCCAAGGCATACGCTCCCTACGCCGACCTCATCTGGATGGAGACCGGCAAGCCCGACCTGGAGCTGGCTCGCCAGTTCGCCGAGGCCGTCAAGAGCGAGTTCCCCGACCAGCTCCTGGCCTACAACTGCTCGCCTTCCTTCAACTGGAAGCAGCACCTGGACGACGCGACCATCGCGAAGTTCCAGAACGAGCTCGGCGCGATGGGCTTCAAGTTCCAGTTCATCACCCTCGCCGGCTTCCACGCCCTCAACTACTCGATGTTCGATCTGGCCTACGGCTACGCCCGTGAGCAGATGACCGCTTACGTCGACCTGCAGGAGCGCGAGTTCGCTGCTGAGGCTCGTGGCTACACCGCCACCAAGCACCAGCGCGAGGTCGGTGCGGGCTACTTCGACCGCATCGCCACCACGGTCGACCCCAACACCTCGACCGCTGCTCTGAAGGGCTCCACCGAGGAAGGCCAGTTCCACTAGGAACTAGTCCGCCTCTTCGAGGTCTGCTCCAGCCCAGGCGGCCCGCAGCTTTACGTTGCGGACTCGTCCGCCTCTCCGGAGCTTTTGCGAATCGACAGGCGGCCCGCGACTTACGTTGCGGGCCGCCTGTTGGCATATTCGGCACTCGTGGGCGTTCCCGGCGAGTTACCCATGTGCCCGCGAGATCTGTTGTCACCAAACGAAATCTGAGCGGAGCGAGTGTGTCTGAGGCGTGGCGTGTCGGTGTGGTCGGTGCGGGCCAGATGGGTGCGGGGATCGCCGAGGTGTGCGCTCGCTCCGATGCCGACGTACTGGTCTACGAACCTTCGCGCGAACTCGTCGCCGGCGGTCGGTCGCGGATATTGCGCTCGCTCGAGCGGGGAGTGTCGAGCGGCAAGCTCACCGAGCGGGAACTTGAACAGGCGTCGATGCGACTGCGATTCACCACCGAACTCGACGATTTCGCCGATCGGCAGGTGGTCTGCGAGGCGGTCGTCGAGGACGAGGGCGTCAAGACCGAGATCTTCGCGGCCCTCGACAAGATAGTGTGCGATCCCGGCGCTGTTCTGGCGTCCAACACGTCGTCGATTCCGATCATCACGCTGGGCATGGCCACCCAGAATCCGGCGCGGGTGATCGGTCTGCACTTCTTCAACCCGGTGCCGGTACTGCCGCTCGTCGAGTTGGTGTCGACGTTGCATACCGATGCCGACATCGTCACGCGCGCAGAGGCTTTCGCCAACGCCGTGCTCGGCAAGCAGGTCATTGCGTCTGCCGATCGGTCCGGGTTCGTGGTGAACGCGATGTTGGTGCCGTACCTGCTGTCGGCAATTCGATTGGTGGAGAACGGATTCGCCGACGTCGAGGACGTCGACCGAGGCATGGTGCTCGGCTGCGCGCATCCGAAGGGTCCGCTGCGGCTTGCGGATATGGTCGGATTGGACACCGTCACAGCGATCGCCGACCGCATGTATGCGGAATCGAAAGAGGCGCTGTACGCACCGACTCCGCTGCTCCTGCGCATGGTGGAGGCCGGGCACCTCGGCAAGAAGTCGGGCCGCGGCTTTTATCGATACGCCGACGATCCGCAGGCGCGATTCTGAGTGTGGGCGGTATCACAGCGATTCCGCAAATAGTGCTAGCAGATTGCTTGCAATAGCTAGCAAACGTGGCATACTGGCTTATGGAACCACTACAAGTGCTGGTGCGGCACCTATCGAGACCAGAAGCGACAATGTGGTTGCCTCCTCGATATGCCTTGTGCTGCAACCTTTTTTGGTGACCAATTGACTAAGGAGATCGCCATGACCACCACCGAACGCAATCTGCCCAGCCCGTTCTATGCCGTGGTTGGCGCGGGCGACCTTGCACTCAAGCAGGTCAGCGACGCCGTCACGCAGATCAAGGAGCGCACCGAGGCTGCTGGCGAGACCGCCCAGACCCGCTTCGAGGAGACCCGCGGCCGTCTGAACGCTCTGCCCGAGGAACTTCCGGGCACCATCGAGTCGACCATCGACGACCTGCGCACCAAGCTGTCGCCGGAGGAGCTGCGCAAGCTCGCCGACGGCTACGTCGAGTTCGCCACGAGTGTCTACACCTCGCTCGCCGAGCGCGGCGAAGAGGCTGTCGGCCGTCTGTGGCAGCAGCCGATCGTGCAGGAGGGGCTGACCCGCGCGGAGAAGACCTACAACGACGCCGTCGACCTGACCGAGGACGCACTCGGCGTGGTCTCGCATCAGACTCGCGCCGTGGGTGAGCAGGCTTCCAAGCTCGCCACGCTGGTCAGCACCCGCGTCGGCGAAGCCGGCGATGCCCTCGACGACGCCGTCGACGATCTCAACGGCAAGGTCGAAGAGGCTGCTCTCGAGGTGAACGAGAAGCTCGACGAGGCAAGCGCGGCGGTCGCCGAGGCCGGCAAGACCGCCAAGGCTCGTAGCGCGACCGCAGCATCGAAGATCGACGGTGCCGCAGGCGCGGTCGAGGGCAAGGCGCGCACCGCAAATGCGTCGCCCGCCAAGAAGATTGCCGCCAAGCGCACCACCACGGCTGCTCCGGCAAAGTCGACCACCGCCAAGAAGTCGACCCCGGCCAAGAAGAGCACCAGCTAGTTTCTGGCCACATCTACTCGCATTCCCGCGAACTCGATTCGTTGCCGCGACCGACATTTCGGTCGCGGCAACGGACTTGGTTCGCGGGAATGTGCGTTGTGGGGGTCATGCGGCCATCAGCCCGAGATCGAGAAGCCTGGTGCGCACCAGTGGCACCATCTCGTCGCGCTCGAGCATTCCCCATGTCCAGCGCACGAGGGTCGCGTGGAGGAGTGCGAGATCGGCTTCGCGCTTCTTTTCTCGGATCAGCGCCTCGCGTGCAGTCTCGCCGGGACGCATACCGTACTTGTTGATCCCGTCGAACTCGCCGATCAGAGTCGCCGCCCAATCGAAGTCGGTGCGGTAGTCGCGTCCGTTGACGTGGAACGTGTGCTGGAGACGAGGCATGGGTAACTCGGCCTCGATGATCTGTGCTCTGCTCCACGACTCACCGACGCTTTCCGAACGGCCGTCGGCGACGGAGAGCGCCTGTCGTGCGCCGCGGACGCCTCGACGACGTCGACCGTTGAGTAATTTGCGCATCGCGTCGCGGTCGGCGCCGAGGCGGAGCGCGGCGTCGAACACGACCACCCCCTGGGCGAAGGTCCCGCTCAGTGCGATGTCGACGGCTGTCCGCTCCAGGGTTGTCAACGCCAGGTCGTCGATCGACATCGTCTGCTCGGGCGCCACGAATGCGGAATGAACGTGGCGTCGCCCGCGTACGAATCCGCCGCTCGTGCCGCCGTTCGCGAAGTGCACCAGCTCGTGGTCGGGTTTCAGTGTCGGGAGACCGTGCAGCGCGGCCGCGGACCAGTGGCTCAGCACTCTCGGTCCGGTGCTCTTCGACGACGTCGCGACCGCGATGGTCCGCAGGCGATACAGGCGATCGCCCCCGTCGTCGCCGTCGGTGAGCTCGTCGCTGGAGACGGCGAAGACCCCGTCGGCCAACCGGATGAGAATTCCGGCCGAGATCGCGGCTGCGAGCTGGCCGTCGGAGATGTTATTGCGCAGAGCGGCCTTGCGGCGGACTAGTCCGTGGCGATCGGTCGGGAAGTCGAGTTCGGGGAGCATGCGTCTTTTGACGCAGCGGACCCGTGCGCGGTTCCCTCGATTTTTCGCGACGTCGTTCCGTTCCCGCGACCTGGGTTGGGTTCGCGCGAACGCAACGGGGTCGCGCCGACGACCGAAGCTAGGCAGGTGAGTCGATGGTGAGTACGGCGAGGACGTCGTCGTCGGTGCGGTAGGTGTGCGGTCGGTCGCTGATCCATTGCAGGGATTCGCCTGCGGCCGCGGCCCTTTCGTCGCCCTCGGGCCCGGCGACGAGGTTTCCGCGGACCACTCGGACATGTTCGACGACGCCGGCGCCGTGCGACGGGGAGCGTCGTACCCCTCCGGAAGAGACGTGGAGCCAGAAGACCTCCGTCGTCGAACCGTCGTCGTGATGTTCGACGTGGAGCAGCCGTGCGGTGAGGTGCGTGCCGTCGCCCTCGGTTCCCGACGCCTCGCCGAGGAGGGCCGTCAGTGGCACGCCGAGGGGGCCCGCCACGGCGTAGAGCGTGTCGAGGGTCGGGTTGCGTTGTCCCGCTTCGAGTTCGGACAGCGAACCCTTGCCGATCCCGGCGGCGCGGGCCAGCGCGGACAGGCTGAGTCCGCGTTCGGTCCGTAGCGCCGAGATCCGCTCACCGACGTCTCTTCGCCGATCGTCACGCTCCGAGTCGCTCACAACTCCCTCGACCACGTGCCTGCCTTTCCGCGTCATTGGTCGGTCGCGGTGCGGTGTCGCACCGAGTGTTCTGTTTACAGAACGATACCGCTATGCTGGCGTCGTGACCGCACAGCAGCAGGCGTCGAACACCGAGCCGATCGTCGCGGGCGTCGTCACCGCGCTCGTCGGTTTCACCTCGTCGTTTGTGGTCGTCGTGTCCGGGCTTCGCGCCGTCGGGGCGTCGTCGACACAGGCGGCGTCGGGTCTGTTGGCGCTCACGGCGACATTCGCGCTCGGCATCATCGTGCTGTGCCTGCGCTATCGGATGCCGATCACTCTGGCATGGTCGACGCCCGGCGCGGCCCTGCTCGCGGCGATGGGTGCGAGTTACCACGCGGGCTGGCCGGCCGCTGTCGGCGCGTTTCTCGTCGTCGGAGTTCTCGTCGTCGCCACAGGATTGATCCCCGCGCTCGGTGATCTCATAGCAAGAATTCCGACGCCTGTCGCACAGGCGATGCTCGCAGGCGTGCTGCTGACGCTGTGTCTTGCGCCGATCAAATCCCTTGCGGTGCAACCGTTGCTGACCATTCCGATTCTCGTGGTGTGGCTATGTGCCACTCGCTGGTTGTCGCGCTGGGCGTTGCCGCTCGCTCTGATGACCGCGCTCGTCGTGATCGGGATCTACCTCGCGGTGCGCGGCGTCGACTCCGCGGCCCACACCGAATGGTGGCCGCAGATCGCCTGGACCACACCGCATTTCGACGCCTCGGCGGTCGTCGGCATCGCGATCCCGCTTTACGTGGTCACGATGGCCTCGCAGAATGTGCCGGGCGTCGCGGTCTTGAAGTCGTTCGGCTACCAAACCCCTTGGCGGGCTTCGATGTTCGTCACGGGCACGGGCACGGTCGTCGGCGCGCCGTTCGGTGGTCACGCGATCAATCTGGCCGCGTTGTCGGCAGCGCTCGCCGCGGGCGATGAGGCCGGACCGGATCGTTCCCGACGGTGGATCGCGGGAGTCTCCGCGGGCGTGTCGTATCTCATCCTCGCTGCGCTGTCGGGCGTGTTGGTCACGATCACGGCGATCGCGCCGCACGGTCTGCTCGAAACGGTTGCGGGACTGGCATTGCTCGGTACCTTCGCCTCGGCGCTCGTCGGTGCGCTGGCGCAGGAGGAGTACCGAATTCCCGCCGCGCTCACGTTCGTCACCGCTGCTGCGGGGATCTCGTTCTGGGGCATCGGGGGAGCGTTCTGGGCGCTCGTCGTCGGACTCGTGGCGCACACGGTGCTCCGACGCCGCGACCCGTCGACCTGATCGGCTGCCCACCGCGAACTCAGTCGGAGGCCGCGAGCCTCTTCTTCTGGGCGTCGATGTCGAAGTCGGCCTTTGGCCACTCGAGGTCGAGTCTTTCGAGTGCGGAGATCAGTAGTTCACACACCGCGAGGCGCGAAAACCACTTCTTGTTCGCGGGAATGAGATACCAGGGCGCCGTGTCGGAGTCGCAGCGATCGAAGATCGCCTGGTAGGCGTCGAGATAGTCGTTCCAGAACGGTCGCTCGTCGATGTCGTCCGGATTGAACTTCCAGTACTTGTCCGGTCGGTCGAGTCGCTCGGCAAGGCGTTTACGCTGTTCGCCTTTGGAGACGACCAGTGCACACTTCACGATGGTCGTTCCGGTCTGGACGAGATCATCCTCGAACTCGTTGATGGTCTCGTAGCGTCCTTCCCATTCGGATTGCGGCACGAGATTGTGTACCCGCACGGGAAGTACGTCCTCGTAGTGCGAACGATCGAAGATGCCGATATGCCCAGCGGGAGGCACGGCCTTGCGGATGCGCCACAGGAAATCGTGCTCGAGCTCTTCTGGTGTGGGCTTACCGAAACCCTTGATCGACAAGCCCTGTGGATCGACGAGACCGCCGACGTGTCGGACGATCCCGCCCTTGCCCGCAGTGTCCATACCCTGCAGCACGAGTAGCACCGAGCGGTGATCACCGGATCGGCCGTTGGCGTACAACAACTCCTGTAGATCGGCGAGCACCTCGCCGCGTTCGGCGAGCAACTGGGTGCCGTACCCGTGATCGCCCTCGAAGCCGGGGGTGGACCCGGCGTCGAACTCGGCGATCGGCCCGAGTGTCGTGGCCCGCAGTGCCTCGGTCGCGGGTCGCGTCCATCCCGCGTTCTTGTCGTTCTCACCCATCGACGTGAGCCTCCTCCGGTCTCGTCGGTTGTGTCAGCGGGGGAGGGTCGGAGATGAACTGCTCGCGGGACCCGTCGACCCCGGCGATCCCGATGACCGAACTCCACACCATCATCGTCAGGTAGTCGATCAGCTCGTCGACGGAGACGTCGCGGTCGGTCATCCACCAGTCGACAGCGCGCTGGATGCCGCCCACGAGTACGTGGGACCACACCTTGGCCCCGGAGGTGTCTGCGGAGCGCTCTTCCATCCGCAGGACGATCGCCGCCGTCAGCAACTGGGCGACGAGTCGCTCCGATTCGACAGTCCCGACCGATGACGTCGGTGAGTTGGTCAGTGCGAACCGGTACAGCGCCGGGTCGTCGGCCACTGCCCGCACATACACGCCGATCACCGTTCTGGTCAGCGTGTACTCGTCGGCGTCGTCGGAGATGGCCTCGGCCAACCTGGGGAGCAGCGTTGTCTCGAAGAAGCGCACGGTCACTGCGGTTCCGAGGTCGTTCTTGTCGCTGAAGTACCGGTAGAGGACGGTCTTCGAGACACCGATGTGTGTGGCGATCTCGTCCATCCCGGCGTCGGCTCCGAGCGCGCGCACGGCGTCGATCGTGCCATCGGTCAACTCACTCCGACGATCCTGTTTGTGCTTCTCCCACCGCTGCCTGCGCCCGTCGGGTTTGACCGTGTCGTCGGTGACCGCGCCGAGCAGCGCCTGTTCGACCCCGCGCGTCACGTGTGCAGCAGCCGAAAGCGCAGTACGTGCCGCGGCCGCAGGGCTTGGGCGGTTGGGTATCACCCGGCCAGCCTAATCCCCGGCAGAGGGTAGAACTTATTGAGTGTCGACAGTGATTCCGGACGTTTCCGGCCAACCGGGGCAGACGCCCGCGCGGGCGAAGGGGTCGTCGCCGGGATTCGGCGCCGCCGACGGACCGGGTGACCAGCGCCGGCGCCGTGACCTCCGCAAGATGAAAGTGGTCTCGACCGGCTTCCTCGTGGTGGCTGCGATCGTCTACCTCTGCATGCGCTACCTCGAGCATCACGACGGTGCCAACGTGGCGGCGTGGGTGGGGTACGTGCGCGCGGCGTCGGAAGCGGGAATGGTCGGCGGGCTCGCCGACTGGTTCGCTGTGACCGCCTTGTTCAAGCATCCGCTGGGCATCCCGGTGCCGCACACGGCTCTGATCCGGAAGAAGAAGGACGAGATCGGAGATCAGCTCGGCGAGTTCATCGAAGAGAACTTCATGACGCCGGCCGTGGTCGTCGAACGTGCTGAACAACTCGACATGCCCCGTCGGGTGTCGACGTGGCTGGCCGACCCCGCGAACGCTCCGCGCATCTCCGATGAGGCCGCCCGCGCGATCAAGTTGGCCTCGGAGATGCTCGGCGACGAAGACATCGAGCAGTTCATCCAGGCCGTGCTGAAGTGGGCGGCCGAACCCGAGTGGGCGCCGCCGATCGGCCGCATCCTCGAGCAGCTCGTCGACGAGGACCGGCTCGACCCGGTCTTCCAATTGCTGTGTGACCGTGCCTACGACTGGGCGGTCGGCAGCCAGGACCTCATCGAGCGAGTCGTCGATCAGGATGTGGGGCCGTCGTGGAAGCCGAAATTCGTGACCAACCTCGTCGGCGACAAGATCTATCGCGAACTCGTCGACTTCACCTACAAGGTCAAGACCGACCCCGAGCACGAGATGCGGCGGTCGATGCACCAGTTCGTCGAGCAGTTCTCCCACGACCTCCAGCACGATCCCGCGATGATCGAGCGCTTCGAGGGCATCAAGCACGACCTCGTCGGGAGTGCCGAGGTCGCTGACGCGGCGTCGACCGCATGGAACACCGGCAAGGCCGTCATCGAGCAGATGCTCGAAGATCCCAACAGCACGCTGCGCAACACCCTGACCGACGCCGTCATCCGACTCGGAACGCGTATCCGCGACGACCGTCCGCTGCAGGAGAAGATGAACGGCTGGGTCGCGCGGGTGGCTAACCACGTCGCGACGAACTACTCCCGCGAGATCATCTCCGTGATCACCGAAACCGTGCGCAGCTGGGATGCCGACGACACCAGCCGGAAGATCGAACTGCAGGTGGGGCGCGATCTGCAGTTCATCAGGATCAACGGAACCGTGGTCGGTTCGTTGGCCGGGCTCGCGATCTACACGGTGTCGGTGCTGATCTTCGGCTGACGTCACTGCTTGCACGAGCTAGCACGCACCCCGATACTGGCATGGGGCAGCGAGTATCGGGAGTGAGAAGCAGTGCAGAGCAAACCAATCCCGTCGGACGACGACGCGAACACCGGGTCCGACGACGCGCGCGAGATCGTCGAGGCGACGGTTGACGAGGCGACAGGCGACGAGGGGTCGAGCAACCCGGTGGAGACGGTCGCCAATGCCGCGCAGGACGTGGTGGCCACGGCCGCGCAGGACATCGGCTCCTTCATCCGCTCGCAGCGTGTGGCTGCCGAGGTCTCGCTTCGTCAGCTCGCCGACCGCGCCGGCGTGTCGAACCCGTACCTGAGCCAGATCGAGCGAGGGCTGCGTAAACCGTCGGCCGACGTTTTGGCCCAGATCGCAAAGGGGCTGCGGGTGTCCGCCGAGGTGCTCTACGTGCGAGCGGGCATCCTCGAGGAGCGCCCGGCGAGTCCCGTGCGTGACGCGCTGCTGATCGACACGTCGATCAGCGAACGGCAGAAGCAGATGCTGCTGGAGATCTACGAGTCGTTCCAGCGCGAGAACTGCGAGAACGACGCCGACCCGACCGCGGGCAACCACGACTAGAGTGTGATTCGTGAACTTTGTGAGCTTCATGGCTGCGGGCCAAAACCTGATCCTGTGGGTGCTGACCATCGTCGCCGGTGTTGCGGCGATCGTGTCGCTGATCCACGCGTCGATCCAACGCTCCGACGCCTTCCGGGCCGTCGATAAGCAGACGAAGGTCATCTGGGTCGCGATCCTCGCCGCGTCGACGGTGTTCATCTGGTTCTTCCAGGCGCCCTCGCTGTTCTATCTGATCGGCGTCGTCGCGGTTCTGGTGTACATCGTCGACGTGCGGCCCCGCGTCGACTCGATTCAGGGGAAGTCCTGGTTCCGTAAGGTCGGGCGCTAGTTTTGTGGGTCGGGTGCTGCTGAAACCCGGCGAGTCGATCCGCCGCAGGGAGTGGCGGGATCCCCGATGGGTGGCGAATACACTCTGATTCATGGCTGAGTATCGGATCAACGAGCTCGCGGACGCGTCGGGAGTCAGTGTTCGCAACATCCGCGTCTATCAGGACCGCGGATTGCTCCCGCCTCCGACGATCCGCGGCCGCACCGGCTGGTACTCCGAAGAGCATCTGGTCCGTCTCAACCTGATCTCCCGCATGCTCGAGCGTGGCTACACCTTCGCGACGATCAGCGAACTGCTGCACGCCGCCCACTACGGGATGAAGGTCGAGCACGTGCTGCGCGGCGAACCCAAGGGCGGCCGCTTCCGGAACTTCAAACGCGCCGCGACGATCACGATCACCGAACTGCGCAAGACGCTCAATGCCTCGGACAAATCGATCGCGCTCGGCCAGAAACTCGGCCTGCTCGTCAAGGACGGCGCCCACTACGCGATCAAGAACCCCGAGGTTCTCGAGGGTGCCGAGGTGCTGGTCAAGAGCGGTGTCGACATCGACGTCCTGCTCGATCGGTTCGTTAGAGTGCAGGACGACCTCGAAGACGCGGCGCGCAGTTTCGTCTCGATCATCACCGACAAGTACTTCGACGAGAAGCTGCCAGAACTCGGTGAGGCCAATGTCAGCAAGATGGCCGAACTCATCCAGACGGTCCGACCGATGGCTCACGACATCGTCGAGACCACATTTCGCAAAGCCCTCGACGACGAGATCTCGAAGGCCATCGGCGAGGCGTCGACCTACTTCGACGCCGCATCAGGCGGACCAGACGCAACCGCGGGCGGGGACGCGGTTGCGGACGGGGAGGCAGCCGCGGGTGGGGAGGCGGTCGCCGAGGAGTCGACCTATGAGGCATCGCCGTCGAATCTGACAACGGGTAGTGTTACATCAGAAGATGTCATTCGCGAGTAGAGAGCACCACACGGGGTGGAGTGGAGACGTATGAAGACTCGGAACTGGGCGCTCGGCGCCGCGGCGCTCGGGCTCGGTTCGGTGGCGGTCGGTGCGGGCACCAACCTCGCGGGGATCGCGCGCGGGGTGATGTCGTCGGCTCCGGCCGTCGACGATGGACCCGATGACCTGCTGGCCGACCCGACGGCACCTCGCGTGCAGCGCAGCGTGGCGAGCATCGACGGGACCAAGCTGAACGTCGAGTTGTACGGTCCCGATCCTGCAGCCGCCGACACCGGTGACGTGATCGTCGCGGTACACGGGTGGACCTGCAACGCCCACTACTGGAATCCGCAGATCAACCACTTCGCGGGTGAGCGTACCGTCGTCGCCTACGACCAGCGCGGGCACGGGCTCAGCGAGCTCGGACGACGCAGGCCGACTGTCGACACCCTCGGCCACGACCTCGACGCCGTGCTCGGCGCCGTTGTCCCGCCCGGTCGCAAGGCGATTCTCATCGGCCACAGCATGGGTGGCATGACCATCATGTCGTGGGCCAAGCAGCACCCCGAGAAGGTGTCGACGACGGTGTCGGCGGTGGTGCTCGCGTCCACGGCGGCGCGCGGCGTTGTGCAGAACCACATGCTCATCCCCGAGGGGTTGCCGCGTTACAGCAGGCCGTTCGTGCCCGCGGTCAGTCGAATCGTCACCAGTGCGTCGACACCATTGCCGCACGGCCAGTTCACTTCTCGCATATCCCAATACGTGGCGCTCGGCTCAGAGGCACGCGCGTCGCATGTGGAGTTCGTCGACACGATGATCATGGCGTGTTCGCCTCGTGCGCGCGGTCGGTGGGGTGCGGCGATGGGCCGCCTCGACGTCGCGGCCGGACTCGATGCGCTGAGCGTTCCGACGACCGTGATCGTGGGCACCGACGATCGGCTCACCCCTCGCCGACACGCCGACGAGATGGCAGACATCCTGCGCCGCAACGGTTCTCTGCGTGACGAAATCATCTTCGACGGCGTCGGGCACATGTCGACGATCGAGGCCGCGCAGCGCGTCAACGAGCTGCTCGACGACGTCGTCGGCGAGGTGTCGCGCACCCAGGTGCAGGCCGCTCAGTTCTGAGGCGCGCTGACCAACGGGAGGCTCAGGGCGACCGCCGCCGCGCTCAATCTCCGGCCACGAACTCGCCAGTCTCGTGGTGGCGCGGCCGGGTGCACACGGCGTACACGATCCAGTCGGCCGCGATAGTCGGTCAGAGTGAGCAGTTCACCAGCACCGGCTCGGGGTGCAGCGTGACGCCGAACGCCTCGTACACGCCGGTGCGTACGTCGCGTGCGAGGTCGAGGAGTTCGTCGGCGGTCGCCCCGCCCCGATTGGTCACTGCCAGTGTGTGTTTGGTCGACAGTCGTGCGGGTGAGGCAGGGCCGGGATAGCCCTTGGCGTATCCCGCCCGTTCGATGAGCCAGCCCGCCGAGAGTTTGACGCCGTCGGCGACGGGGAACGCGGGCATGGAGATGTCGGCGCCGACGCGGTCGCGGATGCGTTCCATGACTGCGGGTGCGTCGCCGGACCCGATGATCGGATTGGTGAAAAACGAACCGGCACTCCAGGTGTCGTGGTCGTCGGCGTCGAGCACCATGCCCTTGCTGCGGCGCAGCCCCAGTACCGTCTCGCGGACGCGAGAGGCGTCGACACGTGAATCGCGTGCGACGTCGAGTCGGTCGGCGAGGTCGCGGTATCGCAGAGGCTGACTGAGGCGATCGTCGTTGAGCCAGAACGAGACTGCGACGACGACGAAATCGTCGCGGTACTTCAGGTTGCTCGTCCGATAGCCCAGTCCGAGTTCGCCGGGGGACACCCAGCGCAGCGTTCGTGCTCGCCTGTCGAGTACCTGCACGCTGCGCAAGATGTCAGCGACCTCGACCCCGTATGCGCCGACGTTCTGCACCGGCGTGGCGCCTGCGGCGCCCGGGATTCCCGAAAGGCATTCCAGCCCACCGAATCCCGCATCGATCGTTGCTGCGACGAGCGAGTCCCACGCCACCCCGGCGTCGGCGGTCACGTGCGCGCGACCCGATTCGCGGCCGGTGCCGAAGTTGATGTGTCCGCTCTCGATCACGACGGCGGTGCCATCGAACCCATCGTCGGAGATCAACAGATTCGATCCTCCGCCGATGACGAGGACCCGTTCCGACTCGGCGTCGAGTGCGGTGATCTCCTCGACGACGCTGCGGGTGTCCGGGCAGTGCACGATCGCGTGTGCCGGTCCGCCGACCCGCAGAGTGGTCAGATCGGCGAGCGGCGCGGATTGCAGGGCGGAGGGGTTGTCGATCACGGTGTAACGGTAACCGAGCGCGCGCTGTCGGGACCGATGGTGCGCGCTCGCTCGGGTAATGTCCTCACCCATGGCGAGCACGCTGAATCACACCGTGACCTACACGTTCTCCACCGCGCGGTACTGGGAGATCATCACCAACGAGCAGTATTGGCGTGATCTGCTCCAGATCATCAACTCGAGTCACGGCGTGCTCGAGTCGTTCTCCCTCGACGGCGACACCGTGGCCGTCGAGATGAAGCAGGGCATCCCCGAGGACAAACTGCCGTCGATGATCACCAAGGTTCGCCCCGGCGACCTGGAGATCCCGCGTCGCAACGTGTTCACGCGTAACGGTGAGACCATCAGCGGGACCATGACCGCGTCGGTCACCGGCGCGCCCGCGACGGTCGAGGCCACGGTGTCGGTGACGGGCGATCCAGCGTCGATGCAGTACAGCGGCAGCGCGAATGTCTCGATCCCGTTCGTCGGCGGCAAGATCGAGAAGGCCGTCATCGACGAACTGATCAAGCTGCTCGACGCCGAGCACGACGAGACCGTCACCTGGGAGCAGTCCAACCACTGAGCTGGTGGCGAGAGGACGCGCTACGGCGCGGGTAGGCGCGGGTGCCGGTTTTTGATGGCCGTACCCTGCTCGGTTAGCCTGAAACCCATGGCACGACGGCTCAGTTACTCAGCGCGCTACTCGCATCCCGTGGAGAAGCTCTACGAAGCGCAGAGCACAAAGCAGTACTGGGACGACATGATGGCGGGGTTCCAGATGATCTCGCCGCACTGCGAGGTCGAGGATTTCCGATCCGACGAGACCGGCATGAGTGTTGTCCTCAAGCAGACCATCGGACGCGATCAGCTCCCGGCACTGGCGCAGACCGTGCTGATGAAGGACATGGTCATCACCCGCGAGGAGTCGTTCGGTCCGTTCGACCCCGACAACACCAAGGGCGACTACAACGCGTCGATTCCCGCGGGTCCCGGCAGCCTCAACGGCTGGCAGGAGCTGTTTCCCACGGAGACGGGCTGCACGATCCGCAAGACCACCGAGGTCAAGGTGTACATCCCGTTCGTCAACGGCAAGCTCGAGCAGTTGATGCTGGTCAACCTCGTCGACCTGTTCCGTGCCGAGGCCGAGTACGCCGCCGACTGGATCACGAAGAACCTCTAGCGCCTTGCCTGAGCGCGGAGCCGGCCCCGACAAGCGTGGCTCCGACAAGCGCGGCTCCGGCAAACCGACCGGCCGGATCACTCGCGGCACGACGAACATCAACCGTCTGCGCCGCGTCGACCGTTGGATGGCAACCGATGCCTCGGTGCTCACGGCGCTCGGTGAGGTGAACGCACCGCTCGTCGTCGACCTCGGTTACGGTGCCCGACCCGACACCACGGTCGAGATGGCTCAGCGGTTGCGAGCGGTGGCGCCCGATCTGGAGATGGTCGGACTCGAGATCGATCCCGAGCGCGTCGTCGAACCTCGTGACGGTGTGCGATTCGGTCTCGGTGGGTTCGAACTCGCGGGACTGCGACCGCAGCTCATCCGTGCGTTCAACGTGCTCCGGCAGTACGACGAGGACGAGGTCTGGCCCGCATGGCGTCGGCTGATGGACCGGCTCGGACCGAACGGCGTGATCGTCGAGGGCACCTGCGACGAACTCGGTCGACGCTGCACGTGGGTGTTGCTCGACGCTGACGGACCCCGCAGCCTCACCCTGAGCTGGGCTCCCGCGTACACGAGCCGACCGTCGGAGGTTGCCGAGCGGCTACCCAAGGCGCTCATCCACCGCAATGTGCCCGGCGAGCCCGTGCACGAGCTGCTCGTGGCCGCCGATCGGTGCTGGGACGTCGCGGCTCCGCACGCCGCGTTCGGCCCGCGTGCCCGGTGGCGCGAAACGCTGCGACTGTTGTCCGAGGCGGGTGTTCCGGTCGAGCCCGTCCGCAGGCGCAGCGTCGACAATGTATTGACGGTTCCGTGGTCCGTCGTTGCGCCGACGGAGTAGCCGAGACCGTCTCGACGGTCGGGTCGGGCAACTACGCTTGCCACATGCGCATCGCAATGGCACAGATCAACTCCAGCGATGATCCGAGCGCGAATCTCGTCGTCGTTGCCGACGCCGCGGCACAGGCTGCAGGCGACGGAGCCGACCTCGTCGTGTTCCCGGAGGCGACCATGTGTCGCTTCGGGGTTCCGCTGGGCCCGATCGCCGAACCGCTCGACGGGCCATGGGCCACGCGGGTCTCGCAGATCGCCGTCGACCGGCAGATCGTGATCATCGCGGGCATGTTCACGCCCGCCGACGACGGCCGGGTGTTCAACACCCTGCTGATCGCGCATCCCGATGGTCGCCGGGAGTCGTACGACAAGATCCACCTCTACGACGCATTCGGGTTTCTCGAGTCCCGGACCGTTGCCGCAGGCGACAAACCGGTGATCGTCGACGTCGCGGGCACCGCGGTCGGCGTCGCCACCTGCTACGACATCCGTTTCCCCGATCTGTTCACGACCCTTGCCGATCGCGGCGCGCAGGTCATTGCCGTGCCTGCGTCATGGGGTGCGGGGCCGGGGAAGGTCGCGCAATGGGAAGTGCTCGCGACGGCGAGGGCGCTCGATTCGTCGTGCTACGTGGTTGCGGTCGGGCAGGCAGAACCCGAGGATCCGGACCTTGCGCGGGGCAGTACACCAACCGGTGTAGGCCACAGCCAAATCACAGATCCCTTGGGTACGGTGGTCGCCGCGTACGGGTCCGGAGAATGTGTCCGGGCTCACGACATCGACCTAGCGGCGGTGGAGACGGCACGGACGCGCATCGCCGTCCTCGCCAACCGGAAATCCATCTGACCGATCTCGGCCCAAGCACTCACCACCGAGCTTGTGCGCCACGGATCGACGACCACGGACCGAAGGTGCTCTGACCATGACCGACAACGAGAAAGAACCCCAGGCGCGGCCAGGCGACGCCGACGCGTCGGCAACCCCCGACAGCGAATGGGCGCCGGTGGCCGACTCGACTTCGTCGTCGTCGCACGCTGGGGTCTCATCGACCGATCACGCGCCAAGCGATCACGCTCCTGCCGATCACGCCCCGACCGAGCAGTTCGCGGCGGCGCCGACCGAGCCCGGGCCGCGGGCGTACTCGGCGACCGACGGTGGAACCCGGTCATTCGAGCAGGGTACGGCGACGACTGTCATCGATCCGGCCGATCCCGCGGGCGAGCCGGTCCTCACCTCACCTGTGCGTCGGCGTCGCACCGCCAAGATCATCGGCATCACTGCGGCTGCGCTGGTCCTGGTACTCGTCATCGGCGCGGTGGCGTCGGAGCTGATCCTGCGTAAGCGGGTGACGGACTGTCTCGAGCAGCAGTTCAGCAGCCTCACCGGGGTGCCTACGACCGTCTCGCTCAGTAAGAAGCCCATGCTGCTGCAGGCCACGGGAAGTGAGATCCCCTGGGTGCAGGTCGACACCGCGAACGATTCTGGCGCGACCCGGTTGCACATCCGTGCCGACCGGATCGACGCCGAGAGTGACAAGACCACCGTCGGCTCGCTCGACGGCAGCGGCTACGTCCCGTTCTCTCGCGTCGTCGAACTCGGTAAGCAGGAGACGGGCGGCAGCGGCACGGGCACAGGCGGTACAGGCGGTACCGGTACCGGCGGGAGTGGCACCGGAACCGATCAGAGTGGTGCCGGTGGGATCGTCTCCGGCGCGAACATCGAGTCCATCACGGGTAACGAGGCAGACGGTACCGTCGACGTCAGTACGTCGTTCAACCTGGGATTCATCCCGATCCCGGTGAGCGCGACGATCAAACCCACGACCGAGAACGGTCACATCAAGTTCGAGGTCGTCAAGGCCAACGCCTTCGTCTTCGGCATCCCTTCCGACTATGCCCAGCAGATCGTCGACGGCGTGTCCAAGACGATGTTCGGCCCGTTCTTCGATCAGGTGAACGTCAAGAACCTCAAGGTGACCAACGACGGCGTCGACTTTGCCGTCGACGGCGACAACCTCACGCTGACCAACTCCGCCACGGGTGCCAACGACAACACGAATGGCTGCAACGTCCTCTGACCTCGCCCGACCGATCTGGGACCAATCCCTGGCCGCAGGGGTAGTTCCACAACGTCGTCGCAGGCCGGACTCGTGCGGCATCGGTACCCTCGAAGGGGGATGTCCGATTTTTCGCCGCGACACCCACCCGCCCCCGTGTTGGAGGAGAACATGACCGCGCTGCTCTTGATCATCATCGTCGTCGTCCTCGTGGTTGGGGTGGTGGTGGTGTCGCAGCAGCGTTCGGGCGCGAGCAAGGCCCGCAGCCTCGACGACGCCAAGGCCGACGCCCGACAGGTCATCGAACGTCTCGGCGGCCAGGTGTACATGCTGGTCGGCGACTCACCTGCGTCGAAGCAGGCACTCGCCGATGCCGGGGAGCGCTACACGGCGGCGGGCTCGCAGATCGATCAGGCCAACTCACCCGCACAGGCCCGCCTCGCGAAGCAGACCGCGATCGAAGGCCTCTACTACATCCGTGCGGCGCGCACCGCGATGAACATGGACCCCGGCCCGGCAATCCCTGAGCTCGACGGTCAGCGCAGCGCGGGCGCCGTCACCGAGGACCGCACCGTCGAGTTCGACGGACGCCAGGTCGAGGCGTCGCCCGCTCCGTCGTCGCGGACCCCGAACTACTATCCGGGCGGCCGGGTTGCCGGACGCCCTGTACCCGCCGGGTGGTACTCCGAACCGTGGTGGAAGCCCGCACTGGTCGCAGGTGCATGGGGCGTCGGCTCCATGCTGCTCTTCTCGACGTTGTTCTCGGGCATGCACGGAGTGCCTTACGACGCAGCCGCATTCGAGAACGGCGCGGGCGACGGCTCCGACATGGCAGGCATCGACGGAGGCGGCGACGACTTCGGTGGTGACGGCGGCGACGACTTCGGTGGCGGCGATGGTTTCGACGGCGGCAGCGGTTTCGACGGTGGCGGTGACGGGGGCTTCGACTTCGGCGGCTTCGACTTCTGACCGTCGACCGGGCGCTCTATCCCGCCGACTGTGCGCGAAACTAGTTGAACACCACGGTCTTTCGTCCGTGAACCAGCACGCGATCCTCGAGATGCCAGCGGAGTCCGCGTGACAGCACGAGCGTTTCGATGTCGCGGCCCTGACGCACCATGTCGTTCACCGAGTCGCCGTGATCGATACGGGTGACGTCCTGCTCGATGATCGGCCCGGCGTCGAGGTCGGCGGTGACGTAGTGGCACGTCGCGCCGATGAGTTTCACGCCGCGGGCGAAGGCCTGATGGTAGGGGCGCGCTCCGACGAAGCTCGGCAGGAAGCTGTGGTGGATGTTGATGGCCTTGCCGGCCCACCGATCGCACAGCTGCGGCGGCACGATCTGCATGAAACGGGCCAGGACGACGGCATCGGGGTCGAGGTCGTCGACGATCGATGCCACCTTCTCGAAGGCACCCTGCTTGTCGCCCGCGGGAAAGGGCACGTAGTGGAACGGCACGCCGAACCGCGTCGTGAGTCCCTCGAGGTCACGATGATTGCCGACGACGGCCTTGACGCGGGCGGGTAGTTCGCCGCGGTCGGCGCGACCGAGCAGATCGGTGAGGCAGTGCCCCTCCTTGCTGACGAGCAGCACCACCGACTTCTGCACCCCGCTGTCGGTGAGTCGCCAGACGGTGTCCGGTCCGAAATCGGCGATGGCCGCGGCGAACCGCTCGCGAAGATCGTCGACGTCTGCCGAGACCGAGTCGGCGCGGACGGCCTGGCGTGTGAAGAACCAGCCGGTGTCGGGGTCGGAGTGATAGGCGGCCTCGGTGATCCAACCGCCGACGTCGGCGAGGAACGTCGAGATCCGCGCGACGATACCGGTCCGGTCCGGACATCCGAGGGTCAGCACATACCGTCGGCTCGAGGCGTCTGGGCTGGAGGCGTCTGTGAGGGTCACACCACTCAGTGTGCCAAGCTCGCCTATGTGACCAACACCGACCTGACGCGCTCCGACGTCGCCGCGATCGTCGACCACACACTCCTCAAACCAGAAGCCACGCGCGCCGACGCCGAAGCGGCGATCGCCGAGGCCGCCGACCTCGGCGTCTACGCCGTCTGCCTCTCACCGTCGATGTTGCCGATCGCGACGGGCGCTCAGAAGTCGTGCGTCGTGGCGGGCTTTCCGTCGGGGAAGCACCACTCGCTGGTCAAAGCTGCGGAGGCGCGGCTGGCCGTCGACTCCGGTGCTGACGAGGTCGATATGGTCATCGACGTCGGAGCAGCGCTGGCGGGCAACTTCGAAGAGGTATTCGTCGACGTGCTGACCGTGCACGAGGCGATCGGCGACGCCGCGGTGCTCAAGGTGATCGTCGAATCTGCCGTACTCCTCGACGTTGCGGGTCACGAGACTCTCGCCGAAGTGTGTCGTCGCGCAGTGGCGGCAGGCGCAGGATTCGTCAAGACGTCGACGGGTTTCCATCCGGCGGGCGGCGCGTCGATCGAGGCCGTGCGCATCATGCGTGACACCGTCGGCCAGACTGTCGGGGTGAAGGCCAGCGGTGGCATCCGCACCGCCGACTTCGCGGCAGAACTCATCGAGGCCGGAGCGAGCAGGCTCGGACTGTCCGGCAGCCGCGCGGTGCTCGACGGCTTCCCCGACTAGCGTTCCGGCGCGATGATCAACGCCGACCTCGCCGTGACCGATGCACGTAGGGCGGTCGGCAGCGCAGCCGCGTAGTCGTCGATCGTGCGGGCGTCGTCGAAGATTGGAGGCAGCACGCCGTCGACTGACCGGAGAATGTGTGTCGAATCGAAGGATGTGTGCGCTGCAGCACCCACATCCTTCGAT
>NZ_LZMO01000210.1:0-630 GCF_001665715.1 Gordonia sp. 852002-10350_SCH5691597 | reverse complement strand
CCTCGATCCACCGATTCGTATTCGTTTGGGCGGTGAGGGATAGACGAAATGCCCTGTCTGAGTGACAGAATGGGAATTGTCTAGGTTTCCATCCGTGCACGCAGAAGGGCATCTCGTAGATGCGATTGTCTCACAGTCATCCGGTCCGGTCTGCATCCTGTGATGATCCGAATCTCCTCGGCGCGGCGGGGTTGGTGCCGGTGATGACGTTGGCCGAGCAAGCGGGCCTGTCGGGGTTGGCTCTCGAGCATCTGACGGTGCCGACCGACAAGGGCGCCAATCCGGATCGGAAGGTGTTCTCGCTGGTCGCGGGCATGGTGGCCGGTGCCGACAGCATCGATGACATGGCCGTACTGCGGCACGGTGCGATGGGGAAGGTGTTCGACCATCCGTATGCCCCGTCGACGTTGGGGTCGTTTCTGCGCGAGTTCCGGTTCGGGCATGTCCGGCAATTGGATGCGATCGCCGCCCGCACGCTCGCTGGCCTGCACACCCACACCCCGGTACTGGCCGGGATCGACGGGCCGGTGATGGTCGACATCGACGACTCGATCATCGAGGTCCACGGCCCGGCCAAACAGGGCGCTGGGTTCGGCTACACCCGGGTACGGGGGCTCAACTCGGCGATCA
>NZ_LZMO01000209.1:0-666 GCF_001665715.1 Gordonia sp. 852002-10350_SCH5691597 | reverse complement strand
GCGAGCGGCTCGGGGACGGACACATCGACATCGCCACCGATTCGGGCATCGTGATCGCGCGGCACCGCCTCGCCACGCCCGGGTCGGGCGCCCAAGTGCGTGATCACGGGCATGTCGTCGCGCTGGAGACCCTGGCCAAAGCCGGCGCCTCCAGCAGCCGTCGGCCGCATCGCCGCAAAGAACGTATCCCACCCGGCCAGGCCGCCCGAGACGCCGCAAACACACTGCGCCACAACACAACCAACACCGACGATACCGGCCCGCAGGCATCGATCATCGACATGAGCGTGTACGAACGCGCCGCACAGAACAGGACCCACCTCCCATGACCACCAACACCAACACCGACACCGACACCGACAATGCTGGGCTGGACTCTTCGAATAGTGTTGGGCCACAGTCACAATCAGCGATCTCGGTCTACCAGCAACTACGCGGACATCTCGCCGTCCTCAAACTCGACGCCGCAGCCGAAGCCCTGCCCCAAGTCTTGGCGGCCGCCAGCGAGCACGAGTGGTCGATGACCCAGACTCTCGAGCACCTGCTGGGCATCGAGGTCGATGCCACCGAAGCCCGACGGCTTGCCGGGCGGTTGCGGTTCGCGTGCCTGCCCACCCCGGCCACGTTGGACGGCTTCGACTACGACGCCGCGCCCGGCGTGGACCG
>NZ_LZMO01000208.1:0-17318 GCF_001665715.1 Gordonia sp. 852002-10350_SCH5691597 | reverse complement strand
CTACACGGCGATCATCTTCGCTGTCGTCGCCGTCCTGCTGATCTTCAACGATCCCCTGACCATCTTCGGTGACGCAGGTACGTTGGCAGCCTTCGGGTTCCTGCTGGTCTACTTCATGGTGTCGGTCGCGGCGCCGGCCTACCTTCGTGCCCGTGGCGAGTTGCGGCCCAAGAACATTGCGATCTGCGTCACCGAAGATGGTCAGGGGATCGTTGAAGATCAGCAGGACGGCGACGACAGCGAAGATGATCGCCGTGTAGGCCGTCACGGCGATGTGCGGAGTTCTGTTGTGCACGTGGACTTTCCCGATGTGTCCGCTGAACATCCCGTGACGCGCCATGGGCATCAGGATGCGCGCGCCCGCATTCACGCATGACAAGGTCAGCGAGAAGAAGCTCAGAATCGCGCCCAGGCAGATGGGCGCTTTCAGGTAGCCGACACCATATGCGTCGGCGAGACTGTCGAGCGGCGCGCTCAGATCCGCCAACGACAACCCGTGGTCACGCGCCCCCATCACCTCGACGTAGCTGACGAGGATAAAGAAGGTCCCTGTGATGATCAGGCTCCAGCGCACCGCGCGGGGGATGTTGACCAGCGGATTCTTGGCCTCACCGCCGAGCGCTGTTGCGCTTTCGAACCCGACGAGACTGAAGATGCAGGTCACCACGGCGAGCATCAACCCGTGGCCACTGACTCCCTCGAGTCTGAGCTGCGGAGTGTCGACGATCGAACCGTGCCTGACCACCATCGTGACGCACAGCGCGACGATGAGGAACATCGACAGCCCCTCCAGCACGAGCATCAGCAACGACGACACACGAATGTCCTTGTACGCCACGAACCAACACAGGAGTGCACTCACCGCGAAACACACGATCGCGGGCACACTGAGGTCGACGCCGATTGCGTCGAGGAACTGATTGACGAATATCGAGAATCCGGTGAGCCCGGCGATCGCAATGAATCCGTAGGCCCAGAGCAATGTCCACCCCGCGAGGACACCGCTCTTGGCCCCGAGACCGCGCCCGATATAGGCGTACATCGAACCGGCCGATGCCGACCGGGAGGAGAAGACCTTCAGGTTCATCACGACGAAACCCAGCATGAGAGTCGCGAACAGGTACGACAGCCAGGTGCCGTTACCCGCATACGAAAACGTCAGCGGCACAATCAGAACCGCTGTCATTGTGGGCGAGATCAACGCGATGGACTGTGCCACGAGAGTAGGGAAACCGAGCACACCCGAGCGGACCTGGGCGGTCGCACTCGAGGGTTCGGATGAAGAGATCGACATGTGAAGCCTCCGCGGGCTACGTGGGGAACGGAGAGAATGGAATTCCGGCGCACTCGTCGATGGGTGCATTCATCCGGACCGGCTCACCGTAAGTCGAAGTTGCCTCACAGGCAACACCGGTTGTCCGACTTGACCTATCGGTAACGTGTCGTTACCCAGTCCTCACAATCGCTTCCGTGACGGTTCTGCGACACCACCCGGCGGTCGGATTGCTCGACGCGTCCGGTGTGACTACTGTCCGAAACGTGTCAGCCACAGTGGATCTCGAAGCGATCGGCGCCAGGATCAGAGCAGCACGAGAGCGAAAGGGCTTCACACTCGACCAGGTGTCGTCGTTGTCGTCGATCTCGAAAGCGCACCTGTCGCGGCTCGAAGCAGGCGATCGACAAGCGTCCATCGGCACGCTCGTCGAACTCGCCGACGCTCTCGACGTGAGAGTGAGCGCACTGCTCGGCGAGGACACAACCGTCAACGGAACGTCGCAGCCCTGCGGTCTGGCGATCTACGCTGCCGATGCACCGAGTCGCGCTTCTGGCGAACTCGACATCGCCGCTTTCGGCGGATTTCCCGGATCGAGAGCACTCGAGGCGCTCCGCGTACACATCTCGGCAGGTCGCCGGGCGCGGACACCAGTCACCCATCGCGGCGAAGAGTGGTTATACGTTGTCACCGGACGCCTCACGTTCGAGTTCGACGCAGTGAGCTACGACGTTCCCGCCGGTTCGGCCGTCCACTTCGACGCCACTCACCCGCACAGACTCGGCGCCGACGTCGACACCGAACTACTTCTCGTGTCGGCGATTGACCGGGCGACGCTCAGCCAGATTCGCCACTGACAACGTCGTCGAACGCCGTCGCTTGGCCTCAACCGATTTCGATCAGCAAGTCGCCGGGTGAAACCTGCTGCACCGACGTCACCGCGACCCGAGCGACCTTGCCGCCGACCGGCGCAGTGATGGTCGCCTCCATCTTCATGGCCTCGATCGTGCCGATCGCCGCGCCCGCTGCGATCTCGTCGCCGACATTCACCGAGAGCGACACGACGCCCGCGAAGGGTGCGCCCACGTGATTCGGATTAGCCCGATCGGCGCGCTCGGCGGCGGCGACCTTGGAGTCGACGGACCGATCTCGCACGGCGACCGGCCGCAACTGACCGTTGAGCACACACATCACCGTGCGCATGCCCTTCTCGTCGGGTTCGCTGATCGCCTCGAGCCCAATCAGGAGTTCGACGCCGGGCTCGAGCTCCACACGATGCTCGTCGCCATAGCGCAGTCCGTAGAAGAACTGATTGGCCGAGAGCCTCGACGTGTCACCGTAGGTTTCCTGATGCTCCTCGAATTCCCTTGTCGGACCAGGGAACAACAGCCTGTTGAGGGTTTCCTGTCGCGGCCTGCCCGCCGTGTCGAGTGCGGTGTCGTCGGCTGCACTGAGTTCTTCGACGGGGCGCGGGGCCGTGCGACCGGCGAGCGCACGGGTGCGCAAGGGCTCCGGCCATCCGCCCGCGGGCTCGCCCAATTCGCCACGGAGGAAGCCGATCACGGAGTCGGGGATGTCGTAGGCGCCGGGGTTCGCAGCAAAATCAGCGGGCGCGATGCCTTGCCCGACGAGGGCAAGAGCAAGGTCGCCGACAACCTTCGACGACGGAGTCACCTTGATCAGACGCCCCAGCATCGCATCGGCGGCAGCGTAGGCCTCTTCGACGGCCTCGAAGCGGTTGCCGAGCCCCAACGCGATGGCCTGCTGACGCAGATTCGACAGCTGTCCGCCCGGGATCTCGTGCGAGTAGACGCGCCCGGTCGGTGCGGGAACACCGGATTCGAAGGGAGCGTACACCTTTCGCACCGCTTCCCAGTACGGCTCGAGATCGCAGACCGCCTTGAGGTCTAGCCCCGTATCGCGCTCGGTGTGCGCGAACGCCGCGACGATTGCCGACAGGGGCGGCTGACTCGTCGTGCCCGCCAGAGGTGCCGACGCGCCGTCGACGGCGTCGGCGCCGGCGTTTACGGCCGCCAGGTACGTCGCCAACTGCCCGCCAGGGGTGTCGTGGGTGTGGACGTGGATCGGTAGGTCGAACTCGCGACGCAACGCGCGGACCAACTTGTCGGCCGCGGGTGCACGCAGCAGACCCGCCATGTCCTTGATCGCGAGGACATGCGCACCGGCGTCGACGATCTGATCCGCGAGGCGCAGGTAGTAGTCCAGCGTGTAGAGCTTCTCGTCGGGGTTCGCGAGATCGCCCGTGTAGCTCATCGCGACCTCGGCGACCGCACGGTCGGTCTCGAGTACCGCGTCGATGGCGGGTCGCATCTGCTCGATGTTGTTGAGCGCGTCGAAGATTCGGAAGATGTCGATGCCCACGTCCGTCGCCTCGGCGACGAACGCGGTCGTCACCTTCTGCGGGTAGGGCGTGTAGCCGACGGTGTTGGCACCGCGCAGCAGCATCTGCAGGCAGATGTTGGGAATCTCTTCGCGCAACTGCGCCAACCGATCCCACGGATCTTCCTTCAGGAACCGCAGCGCGACGTCGTAGGTGGCACCACCCCAACACTCGACGGACAGCAGCTGCGGGGTGGTCGCCGCGACATACGGGGCGACCGCCAGCATTCCGCTCGTCCGGACGCGCGTCGCGAGCAGCGACTGATGGGCGTCGCGGAAGGTCGTGTCGGTGACACCGACCGCAGCGCGCTCGCGAAGGTCGCGCGCAAAACCGTTGGGCCCTAAAGTCAACAGTCGCTGCCGCGAGCCATCGGGCGGCGCGAGTAATTGCGCGCGGTCGAGCGCGGGAAGCTTGTCACGCGGATACACCGTGCTCGGGCGTTCCCCGTGCGGCTTGTTGACCGTCACGTCCGCGAGATACGAGAGAATGCGCGTACCGCGGTCGGCAGATCCACGCGAATTCAACAGCCACGGGCGGTCTTCGATGAACGAGGTCGTCACGTGTCCCGCGGCGAAGTCTGGGTCGTCGAGCACCGCCTGCAGGAATGGAATGTTGGTGGCCACACCGCGAATGCGGAACTCCGCCAAGGCACGTCGTGCACGTCGCACCGCAGTGTCGAAGTCGCGACCGCGGCAGGTCAGTTTGACCAGCATCGAGTCGAAGTGGCCGCTGATCTCTCCGCCGAGAACCGCACCGCCGTCGAGTCGGATGCCTGCACCACCGGGGGTGCGGTAGGCGGTGATACGCCCGACGTCGGGCCGGAAACCGTCCGACGGGTCCTCGGTGGTGATCCGGCACTGCAACGCGGCACCGCGGATGGCGATCGAGTCCTGACTCAACCCCAAGTCGTCGAGGGACTGCCCCGACGCCACCCGCAACTGCGCACCGACAAGGTCGACGTCGGTGATCTCCTCGGTCACCGTGTGCTCCACCTGAATGCGCGGATTCATTTCGATGAAGACGTGCCGACCCTGTTCATCGACCAGGAATTCGACGGTCCCGGCGCACGAATAGCCGATCTGCTTGGCGAACGCAACGGCGTCGGCGCAGATCCGCTCCCGTAGTTGCGGATCGAGGTTTGGCGCCGGAGCCAACTCGACGACCTTCTGGTGCCGACGCTGCACGCTGCAGTCGCGCTCGAAGAGATGGATGACATTGCCCTGCGTGTCGGCCAGGATCTGCACTTCGATGTGGCGCGGATTGATCACGGCCTGCTCGAGAAACACCGTCGGGTCGCCGAATGCGGTGTCGGCTTCGCGGGATGCCGCCGAAATGGCTTCGGCGAGATCCTCACGCTTCGCGACGCGGCGCATACCGCGACCCCCGCCGCCGGCCACCGCCTTGACGAAGACCGGGAACTGCATGTCGGCAGATGCCGCAACCAACTCGTCGACGTCGGCCGACGGCTCCGACGACGCCAACACCGGCAACCCGGCAGCCTTCGCTGCGGCGATGGCCTCGGCCTTGTTGCCGGTCAGCTCGAGTACATGCGCGGGCGGTCCGACGAACGTGATGCCGTGCTCGGCACACGCCGCGGCCAAGCCTGCGTTCTCCGACAGGAAGCCGTAGCCGGGATAAACCGCATCTGCACCCGAATGCAGTGCGGCACCGATGATCTCGTCGACGGAAAGGTACGCGCGGACCGGATGCCCCGGTACGCCGATCTGGTACGACTCGTCGGCCTTCAAGCGGTGCAGTGAATTGCGATCCTCATACGGGAAGACCGCGACGGTGCCCGCACCGAGTTCGTATGCAGCGCGAAACGCTCGGATCGCGATCTCACCGCGATTTGCGACCAGGACTTTCTCAAACATCTCGGGACACAACTTTCGTTCGTCGAATACACGTTGCCCGGGCAGGCACCATCGGGACAGGCACCGCCGTCGTCGTCGACCTTATCCGTAAGTGAGGGTGATACCTCACTTTTGTCTCAAAGTGTGAGAGCGCGCTGCGCGGGTCCTGTGTAGCTACTCAACGGACGGATCAGCGAGTTCGACGCTGCCTGTTCCATGATGTGCGCAGTCCACCCCGTGATGCGGCTCATCACGAAAATCGGCGTGAACGATCCGATGTCGAAGCCCATCAGGTGATACGCGGGGCCGGTCGGGAAGTCGAGATTCGGTTTGATGCCCGTGCGCTCGTCCATCAGCCGCTCGAGTTCGGTGTAGATGCGCAGCCACCGGTCCTCGCCGAGCTGTTCGGAGACCTCGACCAGAGCCGCACGCATCGTCGGCACCCGCGAATCGCCGTTCTTGTAGACGCGGTGGCCGAACCCCATCACCTTGTCCTTGTTCTCCAGCTTGAGCTCGAGCCAGGCGTTCGCCAGTTCCGGGCGGTCGATTTCGATCATGTCGTACATGACCGCTTCGTTGGCGCCGCCGTGCAGCGATCCCTTCAGCGCTCCGATCGCCGCCGTCACCGCGCTGTAGATGTCCGACTGAGTCGAGGTCACGACACGGGCCGCGAAGGTCGATGCGTTGAAACTGTGCTCGGCGTAGAGCACCATCGACTTCTCGAACGCCGAGACGACCACCGGATCGGGAACCTTCCCGAAACACATGGCCAGAAAGTTCTCCGCGTAGCCGAGTCCGTGGTGCGGGGGTATCGGGTCGAGTCCGCGTCGTCGACGCATGTCCGCCGCGACGATGGTCGGCAGGATCGAGAACATCCGCAGCGCCTTGTCGTAGTTCGCGGTGGGCGCCGCGTTGTCCTCGTCCGGGTCCTCGGTGCCGAGGTAGCTGATGACCGTGCGAACGACGTCCATCGGGTGGCAGTTCTCCGGAATACGGGCGAGGACGGCCTGTGTCGACCGATCGAGTCGACGACTCGCCCGCTCTCGCTGCGTGAACGCGGCGAGTTGGGCGTCGGTGGGCAACTCGCCATGCCACAGGAGGTACGCGACCTGCTCGAAACTGCAGTGCGCGGCGAGATCCTGTACGGGATAGCCCCGGTAGGTCAGCGAATTCGTTTCGGGCACAACCTTCGAGATCGCAGTGGTGTCGACGACGACCCCGAGAAGACCCTTGTGAATAGCAGGTTGGCCAACTGGCGGCGCGCTCATGGATGTACCTCCGGCGTGGAATTCAGGGTGAAGTTGAACAGTTCGGAATCGAAGTCGTTGTAGTCCGCGTAGCGCAGCAACTCGTAGAGCCTGCTCCGATGCTGCATGCCGTCGAGGAGTCCCGATTGTGTTCCGGTAGAGGCGATCTCCCGAAGTCCTGACTCAACGGCACCCATCGCGATGCGTAGCGTCGTCACCGGATAGATGACCGCGTTGTAGCCGACGTCCCCCAGTTGTTTCGCAGTGAGCAGGTCGGATTTGCCGAACTCCGTCATGTTGGCAAGGAGCGGAACGTCAACGGCCGCACGGAATCTCTCGAACTCCGAGGCGTCACGCAATGCCTCCGTGAAGATGAGGTCGGCGCCGGCATCGGCATACGCCTTGGCGCGATCGATCGCGGCGTCGAGACCCTCGACGGCACGCGCGTCCGTCCGCGCAGATCACGAAGTTGTCGTCGCGTCGTGCCGTGACCGCTGCCGCAAGCCTTGCGAGCATCTCGCCGACGGGAACGACGTCCTTGCCGTCGAGATGACCACACCGCTTGGGATTGACCTGATCCTCGAAGTGGCAGCCGGACAACCCCGCGTCTTCGAGGGTGGCAACGGTCCGCGCCGCGCTCATGGGTTCACCGAATCCGGTGTCGGCGTCGACAAGTGACGGGAGGTTGGTTGCGTGGGCGATCTGCCCGCCGCGAGCGGCGACCTCACTCAGCGTCGTGAGCCCGACGTCGGGGAGTCCGATATCGGCCGAGAGCACAGCGCCGGAAATGTACACGCCCTCGAACCCGACGTCGGCGATGAGCTTGGCCACAAGCGGCGAGAATGCGCCGGGCCAACGCTGCAGACTTCCCGACGCCAAGCCCGCCCGCAGCGCAAGCCGCTTATCGGTGGCAGGTACCGATGACGAGAACAGCCCCGCCACAGCGTTTTCCGATGAGGTCATCAGAAGATCCCCGCCCCGATGGTCGGCGCCTTGTCGAGCACGACGGACAGCACCTTCGGAGTGAGTGCGTCGAGGCCTCCCGCCTCGAGCGACGCGAGATCGGCTGCCGCATCGAGGAATCGACGCTGCTCGGCCGTATCGATCACGCCGTCTGCCATGGTGGAGAACTTGGCCTCGTACTGCTCCCGAGCGAATGGGCGGGCACCGAGTGGATGTGCGTCCGCAACAGCCAGTTCGTCTGTGATGACCTCACCGTTGCGCAGCGTCACAACCGCTTTCGCGCCGAACGCCTTCTCCCCCGGATCGGTGGAGTGGTAGCGGCGGGTCCACTCTGGATCTTCGACGGTCGAGATCTTGCGCCACAGCTCGACGGTGTCGGGACGATGTGCACGTTCGGGCGCATACGACGCCTCGTGGTGCCAGAAACCGTCCTGCAGCGCGACGGCGAAGATGTAGGGCACCGAGTGGTCGAGCGTCTCTCGACTGGCCGACGGATCGAACTTCTGGGGATCACCGGAGCCCGTACCGATCACGACGTGGGTGTGGTGGCTGGTGTGCAGCACGATCGATTCGATGTCGGCGAGATCGGTGATCCGCTCACGCATCCGACGCGCGAGGTCGATCGGCGCCTGACTCTGATACTCGGCCGAGTGCTCCTTGGTGTAGCTGTCGAGGATCGCCCGCTTGGCCTCGCCCGGACCGGGAAGCGGTATCTCGTAGACCTTCTCGGGGCCACCGAGTAGCCACGCGATCACGCCGTCCTCGCCCTCCCAGATCGGAGCGGGCGCACCCTCACCTCGCATCGCACGGTCGACGGCCTCGATCGCGATCTTGCCCGCGTGAGCCGGCGCGTATGCCTTCCAACTGGAGATGAGGCCCTTCCGCGATTGCCGCGTCGCGGTTGTCAGGTGCAGGGCTTGGCCAACGGCCTGGTAGATCGTCTCGACGTCGAGACGCAACATGGTTCCCAGCCCCGCGGCGACGGAAGGACCGAGGTGCGCAACGTGGTCGATCTTGTGCTCGTGCAAACACATTCCGCGCGTCAGATCGATCTGGATCTCGTAGGCGGTGGCGATGCCTCGGATCAGGTCTGCACCCCCGGCGCCGACGTGCTGCGCCACCGCGACCAGCGGGGGGATGTTGTCGCCCGGGTGCGAGTACTCGGCGGCGAGGAAGGTGTCGTGGAAGTCGAGTTCACGCACGGCCACCCCGTTGGCCCACGCGGCCCACTCCGGGGAGTACGTGCCTGCGACACCGAACACCGCCGCGCCGCGGCCGCCCCGTCCGTGCGGGTGCACGAGCGCCTGTAACCGCGCAGCCGTCACCGGTCGACGGATCACCGACGCGGCGCTGACCGCCGCGTTGTCGATGACCCGATTGATCACCATCTCGGCTGTCTCGATCGGCACCTCGACAGGGTCGGCGGCAACCTCGGCGATTTTCTGAGCGAGATGCTCGGACTGACCGAAGTCGGAGGCACTGCGGTGGGTCCGCACGTTGTGAATGATCATGTTCGCACCGTACGCATCTCGTTCGTCTCCGCATAAGCCCTGGCGAATGCGTATTTTTGCGGATGACTGCCCTCAATTTTGCGAATGTTGTGAACACATGAGGAGTTAGGCTCTGTGCATGGCACACCCCTCTGCCGCGACGCCCGGGAGACTTCTCGTAGGAGCTCGCCTACGCAGGCTCCGCGACGAGCAGGGACTCTCCCAGGCCGCACTCGCACGTCGTATCGACAAGTCGACCAGCTACGTGAATCAGCTCGAGAACGATCAGCGCCCGATCACCGTCGGCGTGCTTCTCGCACTCACCCGCGAGTTCGACCTCAACGCCGACTACTTCGCGGCCGACACCGACGCGCGGCTGGTCGCCGACCTGGCCGACGCACTTGCGACCGCACCAGACGGCGGCGACGTCACGCGCGCGCAGATCACCGAGCTCGTCTCCCGAATGCCCGACGTCGGTCGCACGATCGCCGCCCTCCACAGGCGCCTCGTCGCGGCAGAGTCCGAGCTCGACACCTACCGGGGACAGGCCGCGAATGCGGGCGGAGCGTCGTCGACTCCGATGCCGTTCGAGGAGGTCCGCGACTTCTTCTACGACCGCAAGAACTACATCGACGTCCTCGACCGGGCAGCCGAGGACATGTTCGATCAGCATGGCCTGCGCGTCGGAGGACTCGACCTGCAGTTGGCGACGCTGCTGTCACGCGAACACGGCGTCTCCGTGTCGATCAGCCGTGACACCGACCCCGTCGCCGCCGCGCGCCGCCCCAAACGCGTCTTCGATCCCACTCGGCGCGTCGTCCAGCTCGCGGGTCGACTCACCTCCGGGCAACGCGCGTTCCAACTGGCCACCCAGTTGGCGTTGATCACGCAGAGCGATGTGATCGACGCGGTGATCGCCGACGCCGTCGAACTGAGCTCTGAGTCACGGGCTGTAGCCCGAATCGGACTCGCAAACTACTTCGCGGGAGCATTGTTGTTGCCGTACAGACACTTTCGCGACGCAGCGGAGGACGCGCGCTACGACATCGAACTGCTCTGCGTCGGCTTCGACGTCGGCTTCGAGACCGTGTGCCATCGGCTGTCGACTCTCCAGCGCCCTGGACATCGCGGCGTCCCGTTCATTTTCGTCCGGACCGATCGCGCGGGGAACATCTCCAAGCGACAATCCGCCACCGCATTTCACTTTTCGCGGGCGGGAGGGAGTTGCCCGCTCTGGGTCGTACACGACGCATTCGCCTCGCCGGGGCGGGTTGTCACCCAGGTCTCGCAGATGCCGGACGGCCGGTCGTATTTCTGGCTGGCGCGCAGCACCGACGAGGGGTTGGGCTACCTCACACAGCACAAATCCTTCGCCATCGGATTGGGTTGCGATCTCGCACACGCCGACCGCCTCGTCTACTCCACCGGCATCGACCTCGCCGACGACCGTCGTACCGTACCGATCGGCGCAGGATGCAAGGTGTGCCCGCGACCTGCCTGCCCGCAGCGGGCGTTCCCGCAGGTCGGCAGGCCCATCGACGTCGACGTCACTGTCAGTGACTCCGTCCCGTATCGCCCGGCCCGCACAGGGTAGGTGAGCTCGTGAGTGACAGTCCGACGTCGTTCGGTCCGTCACGCATGCGTCGGCGCGTGTCCCGTCTGCGGTAACGTCGGGCGAAATGATATCGGTTACCAAGAAGCACAGCCGTGCTCGCACGGCTAGGTCACTCGTACTCGGGTACGCGTGGCCTGCTCTTGCTGCCATCGCCGTCTTGGCGGTCACCATCGCAACGGTCGTGGGGCTCACCCTGCATTCGTCAGCGACTGCCGACTCAGCACCCCCGACAGATAACGCCCGGTCGGTCGCGGCCCCGATCATCCCGCGCCCCTCCTGCCCCGAGAAGTCCGACGGAAAGGCCATCGTCGTCGGACTCGCGTCGCAACACATGGTGCTGTGTCTCGACGGCCGACAGATCTCCGACGTCCCTGTCACCACCGGCAGCGTCGACCGTGGCGCAGGCACACCGCTGGGCACCTGGCGCATCGAAAGTCATGACGTCGATCGCACGCTGAGCGGTCCCGGGTACACGGTGTTCGTGCACTACTGGTTGCACCTTTTCGGCGACATCGGATTCCACGACTCGCCCTGGCAGAAGTTCCCCTACGGCGACACGACGGCATACAAGACCCGAGGCTCCGAAGGCTGTATTCACGTGCCCGGCAACGAGATCAAGCACCTCTACGACTGGGCGGGCGACGGCACGCCTGTGACGATCACGGCCTGACCGTCGGCCGATCTGCTTACCTTCCGTAACAATCCCCGCGGTCGTCACGATGTCTGTAATGCGAGATTCGAGTACATCTACCAGGGAGATCCCATGTCGAAGATCACGCATTCACCGTCGACGCGCATCCGCAGGTTCGTAGCGATCGCAGCTGCCACTGCCGCGGCGGCGGTTCCGCTGGCCACAGGCGGCGGACTCGCTTCCGCTGCGCCCGCCCAGCCCGTCGGACACTGCTCCATCACCTATCCCAACCCCAATCTGTTCGCACTGCCGACCTCGGCCACCGCATCGATCACTCAGTCGGGTCGCGGTGGCATCCAGGTACGCCTGGACTCCAGGCCGCTGTCGATCGCCGGCTACCAGCAAAAGGTGACAGTGACGTGGGCAAACCTCCGAACCGGGAAGTCGGGCAGCGTGTTCAGCGACCCGACGCGCGTCGGTGGCCTCACGTCGACGGTCTCGGTGCCACGAATCGCCACCGCCCCCGGCCGCATCGCACTGGTGATCGGCGCCACCAACACCAGTTCGATCAACCCGAACGCAATGACCAACGGCGATTGCAGCACCGAGTACGTGGTTCGCTGACGTCTGCCGACGACCCATTGGCAACGTCGGGAGCCGGTCGCTGAAGGCAACCGCCCTCCCCGACATGCCGGGCGGGCCCGATCGTCGTAGCGTGTCGCTGTGCCCTCAGCAACCCTCATCGAGAATGCCTCCGTGGTGACCGTCGACCCGGATCGTCGGGAATTGACGCGCGCGTCGGTGCTGATCGAGGGCACCACGATCAGCGCGATCATCGAGGCGGATGCCCCAGCGGCGCCGTTGCCTGACGACGTCATCCGGATCGACGGCTCGGGCTGCGTGCTCACGCCCGGCCTGGTGAACACCCATCACCACCTCTATCAGTGGATCACTCGGGGGCTCGCCGCCGATCACACGCTCTTCCAATGGCTGACGACGCTGTACCCCATCTGGGCGGGTATCGACGAGCAAGCTGTGCACACGGCAGCGCTTGGCGGTCTCTCGACACTCGCGTTGTCTGGCTGCACGACGACGACCGACCACCACTACGTCTTCCCGCGCGAGGGCGGCGACCTGCTCGGTGCCGAAATCGGTGCAGCCCGGGCCGTCGGCGTGCGCTTCCACCCGACGCGCGGTTCGATGGACCTGTCCGAGAAGGACGGCGGCCTACCGCCGGACACCGTGGTGCAGAGCATCGACGAGATCCTCGCCGCAAGCTCCGATGCCGTTGCGCGCTGGCATGATCCGGCACCGGATTCGATGCTGCGCATCGCACTGGCACCGTGCTCACCGTTCTCGGTGACCACCGACCTGCTCCGCGAATCCGCCGTGCTGGCACGAGAACTCGGCGTCCGGCTGCATACCCACCTCGCCGAGTCGGTCGACGAGAACACTTACTGCGACGAGCATTTCGGTTGCACACCACTGGAATACATGGAATCGGTCGGTTGGACGGGCGACGACGTGTGGTTCGCCCACGGCATCGAGTTCGCCGACGACGAGATCGCCCGGCTCGCAGCGACGTCGACCGGCGTCGCCCACTGCCCCACCTCCAATGCCCGCCTTGGCAACCACATCTGTCGCACTCGTGACCTCGTCGACGCAGGGGTTCCCGTGGGATTGGGCGTCGACGGCGCGGCGTCGAACGAATCGGCCCGTCTCCTCGAGGAGGCACACCAGGCCGTGCTGATGGCCCGCACCCGGGGAGGCCCAACCGCGCTCACGACCCGGACGGCCATCGAGCTCGCCACCATCGGTGGTGCTCGAGTACTGGGCCGCGCCAACGAGATCGGCTCCATCGAGGTCGGGAAGCTCGCCGACCTCGTCCTCTGGGACCTCACCACGCTCGCGCACGCCGACATCGACGACCCGGTGGCAGCACTGGTTCTCGGCGCCATCCCGCCGATCAAGGCGTCGTGGGTCAACGGCACACAGATCGTCGCCGACGCCGAGTTGCTCACCGTCGACACGACGACCGTCGCGGCCGACTGCGCACGCGAGCATCGTCGACTACTCGACAAAGCACGCGGGGCCCTCACATGACACCTCCTATGGCACGCAGGGGACTGTGATGGACCTGCACACGGTCTCGACCTACCGCTATGCCTACAGCCGCGACGACCTCACCTTGGCGGCGGGCGAGCGCATCGTCGCGGGCGGCACGTGGTTCTTCTCCGAACCGCAGGTGACGTCGAGCGGGGTGGTCGACATCAGCCGAATCGGCTGGGAGCCCTTCGAGGAACTGCCCGACGGCGGGCTGCGGATCGCGGCCACTGCCACCATCGCGCAACTCGCCGAGCTGCCCGCCGAACACGGTTGGCGGGCACATCCGCTGCTCTTCCAGTGCGCGACAGCACTTCTGGCGTCCTTCAAGATCTGGAACGTCGCCACCGTCGGCGGAAACATTTGCCGTTCGTTCGCGGCCGCATCGATGGTGTCGCTCGCGGCGGGACTGGACGGTCGCGCACTGATCTGGCGGCCGGACGGCACCGATTACAGCCTCGACGTCGCCGACTTCGTCACCGGCAACGGAACCAACACCCTGGGCGAGGGAGAGGTGTTGCGCGCCATCGACATCCCCGGATACGCACTGCGCGGCAGAACCGGATTCAGGAAGATCGCCTTGGCAGAGTTGGGACGCTCCGGCGTGGTGGTCACCGGGCGCCGCGACGAGGATGACACCGTCGTCGTCGGGATCACCGCGGCAACGCTATGGCCTACCGTGCTGCGCTACAACGGATTACCCGACGCCGAGCGTCTGCGCTCCGACATCTGGTCGGCCGACGGCTACTACACCGACCCGCTCGGCGCCGCCGATTGGCGGCGCGGGGTCAGCGCGGTCCTGGCCGAACAGATCCGTGACGAACTGGGACGGGACGAACCACAACGGGACACGGAAGGGGCTGCTGCACCGTGAAGTTCGAGATCAACGGCGAGCCGGTTGACGCGAGTCCCGCTGCGGGACAGTGCCTGCGCACATTTCTGCGCGACCAAGCCCACTTCGAGGTCAAGAAGGGTTGCGACGCGGGCGACTGCGGCGCGTGCTCGGTGTTGGTCGACGACACGCCGGTGCACTCGTGCATCTTTCCGGCCCAGCGGATCGAAGGTCGTTCGGTCACAACGGTCTCGGGCCTCGGTACACCCGACGACCTCCATCCCATGCAGCAGGCCTTCGTCGACAACTTCGGCTTCCAGTGCGGCTTCTGCACGGCCGGAATGATCGTCACGGCGTCAACGCTCGACGCCGACACCGCCCACGACACCGACGAACTACAGCGGAAGATGAAGGGAAACCTCTGCCGCTGCACGGGATATCGCGCGATCCGCCAGGCGATCCGGCAGGGCGTCGACGCCGCACAGCCCGCCGATCCCCCCGCCAGCCAACCCGCTGGTCGAGCAGACTCCACCGCTGGTCGAGCAGACACGAGCAACGCGTCCCCCGCTGGTCGAGCAGACGCGAGGAACGAGCGTCGTGTCGAGACCACCTCCCCCGCGATCGGCGCGTCGCTCACGCCGCCCGCGGGCCGCCGGGTTGTCACCGGAACCGAGCCGTACACCTTCGACGTCGCAGTCCCCGGAACCCGCTACCTGCGAGTGCTCACCTCGCCACACCCGCACGCCCGGATCGTCTCGATCGACACGTCCGCGGCGCAGGCTCTTCCCGGCGTCGCGCTCGTCCTCACCCACGAGAACGTCAGTACGCGAAGGTTTTCCACCGCGAGGCACGAGTCGCGTGCCGACGATCCGGACGACACACTCCTCCTCGACTCCGTGGTGCGGTTCGTCGGGCAGCGGGTGGCGGCAGTGGTCGCCGACACCGCCGGAATCGCCGAGGAAGCGTGCCGCCTGATCGACGTCGAGTACGAGCTCCTGCCCGGCGTCTTCGATCCCGAGGAAGCACGACGTCCCGGCGCCCCACTGGTCCACCCCGAACGCACCCCCGAGGACCGCGTGTTCGAGGCAGAGCGCAACGTCATCTCCTCGTTCCACGAGGGATTCGGTGGCGACGTCGACGCCACGCTCGCGGACTCTGCCGTCACCGTAGGCGGAACCTGGCAGACTGCACGAGTTTCCCACGCACAGTTGGAGACCCACGGCTCCATCGGCTGGCTCGACGACGACGGCCGACTCGTGATCCGCACCAGCACGCAGGTGCCGTTCCTGGTACGCGACGAACTCGCGCTTTTGCTCGACCTTCCCGCAGATCGCATCCGCGTGTTCAGCGCCCGCGTCGGCGGCGGATTCGGCGGCAAGCAGGAGCTACTCACCGAAGACCTGGTGGCGATCGCGGTGCTACGCACCGGAATGCCCGTTGCGTACGAGATGTCGCGGACCGACGAGATGACCCGCACCACCTATCGTCATCCCTTCCGTGTCGCAGTCGATCTCGGCGCCGACGCCGACGGCCGACTGCGTGCGATGAAGGTCGACGTTCTCTCCGACGCCGGCGCATACGGCAATCACTCCATGGGTGTCATGTTCCACGCGTGTGCCGAGTCGGTCTCGGTGTACAACTGCCCGGTCAAGCGGATCGACGCCGAGGTCGTCTACACCAACAACCCGCCGTCGGGTGCCTTCCGCGGCTACGGCCTCGGGCAGGTGATCCTCGCCGTCGAATCCGCCATGGACGAACTCGCGATTGCCCTCGACATCGACCCTTTCGAGCTGCGTCGAATCAACGCGGTCCGCGACGGCGATCCGCTTCTCATCGCACACCCCGAACCCGAGGACGACCTGATCTACGGGAGCTACGGACTCGACCAGTGCCTCGACCTCGCCCAGACAGCGCTACGCCGCGGCAACGATGTCGCTGCGCCAGAAGGTGATTCGTGGCGCATCGGCGAGGGCATGGCCATCGCCGCGATCGCCACCATGGCACCGCGCGGCCACTTCTCGACCGTCACCGTCGGAGTCGACGGCGACGGGAGCTACCACGTCGGTGTGGGCACGGCCGAGTTCGGCAACGGCACGACGACGGTGCTCACCCAGATCGTCACCGAGGCATTGGGAACCGATCCGTCACGAATCGTGTTGGCGCACGGCGACACCGACGCAGCGATCTACGACACCGGGGCCTTCGCGTCGGCAGGCATCACAGTCGCCGGCAAGGCGACCTACGGCGCAGCACTCGCGCTGCGTACAGTCCTGCTCGACGCGGCGTCGTCGATCACCGCAACGGCACCCGACGCCATCCGGTTGGTCCCCGACGGCGCACTCGTCGGTGAACGACTCGTCGGCTTCGACGAGCTCATCTCCAACGTCGATCCGTCGCACCGCGTGGGCGACCGCGTCGTGGCCACCGGTTCCGAGAGTGGCGCACTGCGCTCAATTGCGTTCAACGTGCACGCATTTCGGGTCGCCGTCGACATCGCGACCGGTTGCGTGCGCATCCTGCAGTCCGTCCAGTCGGCCGACGCCGGCACGGTGATGAACCCGCAGCAGTGTCGCGGTCAGGTCGAAGGCGGTGTGGCGCAGGCGATCGGATCGTCGCTGTACGAGGAGATCATGCTCGACGGGAAGGGTGTAGCACTGACTCCCGTGTTCCGCACCTACCGGGTGCCCCAGATGGCGGATGTCCCCGAGACCGAGGTCTACTTCGCCGACACCGCCGACGAACTCGGTCCGTATGGCGCGAAGTCGATGAGCGAGTCGCCCTACAACCCGGTGGCCCCCGCTCTTGCCAACGCCATCAGGCGGGCGATCGGCGAGCGCCCGTACAAGCTGCCGATGTCGCGCGATCGGGTGTGGCGCCTGCTCCAGTGACGATCGGCATCCCAGACGCGGC
>NZ_LZMO01000207.1:0-30891 GCF_001665715.1 Gordonia sp. 852002-10350_SCH5691597 | reverse complement strand
TACTGCGCCCGGACGCACCGCGTCGAGGGCGCCGGGCGCCGCGGCGGCCCGCGAGCCCCGACGCCGGTGCGATCGGGCGCATCGCCGGACAGCAGGTGTGGTCCGATGCCCAGACGTCCGCTGCGCCCGGCGCCCTCGACGCGGACACCGGTACGCTACTCGTCTGCGACGACACCCGTTCGATCGCGGCCGGCCGCGTCGACAGTGCTCCCAGATCGCTGCGCGCGAGAACTTCCTGACTCGCGATGCTGCGAGCGTCTGCGGCCTCGAGCACCTCGTGCTCTCGGCTCGACGACTCGTCCGGCGTGGAAAGCTCTGCGCTGGAGGAAGAGTCCGGAGTGTCGGGGATGGTCTTGGCAGGCACGGCGAGCGCGAACTTCTCGTAGTAGAAGCCGACTGGCTCAATGCCGGCATCGGCGACGTGGCTGCGTACCGATTCGACCATCGGGGGCGGACCGCAGAGATAGATGGCCACGTCACCGTCGTACAGATGCTCCGGGCGAATGAGGCTCATCACGTAACCCTTGTGCGTCGCAGCAGTATTCGGGTCGGACACGCAGTGATCCCAGGTGAAGCCCGACAGCTCGTGCGCGAAGTACTCGATGTCGTCGAGCGCGACGAGATCGGTGTCGGTCGACACACCATAGATGAGGTGCACCTTGCGGGGGCTGTTGTCGTCGAGCATCTTTCGGAGCATGGAGAGAATCGGCGCCACACCTGTTCCGCCCGCGAGAAGCAACACGGGCCGTGCCGACTCGCGCAAGAAGAACGATCCGTGCGGCCCGGTGAACGTGAGTTCGTCGCCGCACGCCGCGTGTTCGGTGAGGTAGTCCGACATCGCACCACCTGGCGTCAGCTTGATCAAGAAGGTCAGGCGATCCTCGTGCGGTCCATTGGCGAACGAATAGGAGCGACGCACGACGGTCTCGGTGCCTTCGGGTGAGTGCGCTCCGGGTGCTTGTGCTCCGGGTGCCTGTGCTTCGGGTGCCGAGGCCCCCGGCACTGCGATGTTCACGTACTGCCCGGGCAGGAAAGCCAGATCAGCGCGGTTGGGGATCTCGACGCTCATGCGCATCGTCGACGTCGAGAGCCGCTCGAGATCGACGATGCTGCCGATGAATTCGCCCGCGGCGGTCTTGGCGATATCGGAGGTTGCGGCGATCTGGAGCACCAGGTCTGACTGCGGTTTCATGCAGCAGGGCAATGCGAAACCGTCTGCGCACTCCGATTCTGACAGTGCGTCGTCGATGTAGGTGCCGCCGTCGTAGTCACCCGACTCGCAGAATGCCTTGCACGTTCCGCACGCGCCGTCGCGACAATCGAGCGGGATGTTGATGCGTTGTCGATACGACGCGTCGGCAACTGTCTGGTCTTCCCGGCAGGGATGAACCGTGTGACCCCGTCCTCGAATGTCAACGCCACCTGGTGTGTTGGACCTGTCGCGGCTGATCCAGTGCTGTCGCATCGGTAGTTCTTGCGGTTTCCGTATCGGTGGTGAGTGTCATGCGTGTCGCCTCAGAAGTGGTAGATGTCCACCACGTGGTGGATGTAGTCGTTCTTGAGCACAACCGTCTTTCGGCGGATGAGCGGCGACTCGGCGGAGAAGTCGATCGTGTAGAACGAGGTGCCGTAGTACGGGTCGACGGTGTTGTAACGGAAATACATTGTGTGCCAATTGAATCGGACATCGACCAGGTCGCCACGCCTCTCGATGACCTCGACGTTGCTGATGTTGTGCGACGTTCTGGGTTCGGGAATCGACGTGGCCGAGGATCGTTCGGTTCGAATACGGAACACCCGGTCTTCGAGTCCGCCCTTGTTGGGGTAGTAGATGAGTGAGATGTCGCGCTGCGGATTCTCGACGAGGTGGTCGTCGTCTGTCCAGGCGGGCATCCAGTACTCCACGTCGTCGGCATAACAGCCGAGCCACTTCTCGAACTCGCGATCGTCGAGGTAGCGTGCCTCGCGATAGAGGAACTGCTCGATCATGTTCTGCGTGATGAGGGTTTCGGTGGTCGTGACAGCTGGGTCGACGATCGGCGACTGCGAGGTGGTCATCTCACTTCCCTTCCGGGTTGATGGCGGCACGCATGGTGTCGAGCCAGTAGCCGTGCTGGACCGGGTAGAGGCCCTCGTCCTCGTTTTTCATTCCGGCAGAGACGATCTCGGTCATGCCGAGACTCTCGGCGACGGGGTCGGGTCCGGAGAGCCAGTGCTGCGCACCACGACTCATGTCATTCCACGGCGCGGCGGTGGCGCGGAAGGTCAACTGGCACGAGCGGAACTCTTCGAGGTCGTCGGGAGTGGCCATGCCCGATGCATTGAAGAAGTCTTCGTACTGCCGGATGCGATGCGCGCGTGCGGTGTCACTCTCACCCTTGGGTGCGATGCAGTAGATGGTGACTTCGGTCTTGTCCGGGGCGATAGGGCGGAAGTGTCGGATCTGGGTCGAGAACTGGTCCATGAGATAGACGTTCGGGTACAGGCACAGATTGCGCGATCCCTTGACCATGAATTCGCCCTTCGCGTCGCCGAATTCGCGCTTGAGTTCGTCCATCTTGTCCCACAGCGGACGGTCCTGCGGGTTGGCCGCCCAGGTCCACAGGCACAGGTGTCCGTGCGGGAATGACCAGTAGCCACCGCCCGACTTCCCCCAGCCGCCCGCGTCGAGCGCCTTGGCGTCGTTCGCCGATTCGCCGGTGTTGCGACGCGACGTCGTCGCTGCGTAGTTCCAGTGCGTCGCGGTCACGTGGTAACCGTCTGCGCCGTTCTCGGCCTGCACCTTCCAGTTTCCGTCGTAGGTGTAGGTCGACGATCCCCGCAGCACTTCGAGTCCCTGCGGCGACTGGTCGACGAGCATGTCGATGACCGTCCTCGTGTCGCCGAGATGTTCGGACAACGGGAGGACGTCATCATTGAGGCTCGCGAACAGGAATCCGCGGTAGCTCTCGAACCGGGCAACCTTCGTGAGATTGTGTGAGCCCTCGACGTCGAAGGTGTCCGGATAGCCTGCGCCGTCGGGATCCTTCACCTTGAGCAGTGTGCCGTCGTTGCGGAACGTCCAGCCGTGGAAGGGGCAGGTCAACGTCATTCGATTGTCGGTCTTACGGCGACAGATCATGGCACCGCGATGCGCGCATGCATTGATGAGGCAGTGGAGTTCGCCGTCCTTGCTGCGGGTGATGACGACGGGTTGCCTGCCGATGTAGGTGGTGAAGTAGTCGCCCGGATTCGCCACCTGACTCTCGTGGGCCAGGTAGATCCAGTTGCCCTCGAAGATGTGGCGCATCTCCAGCTCGAAGATCTCCTCGTCGGTGAAGATCCTGCGGTTGGCCCGGTAGACGCCGGCATCGCGGTCGTCGATGACGGCATCGGCGAGAATGCTGCGCACATGATCGGTCGTGGCTGTCGTCGGTGGTGCGGCGTTGCCGGCGAGTGTCATCTGGGTACCTCCTGGTGTGGGCTGTCTCCCGACCTTGGCATTACGTGGGGACAGTCACACTAGGGCTTTTGCCAGTCCTGACTCAGCGTCAAATTGATCAATTTCATCGATCAATCACACGAATATGAGTCCTTGTCTTGTATGGATCGGGCTTCTACCGTGGATCTCGAAAGTGGCGGCAGTCACATGATGCTCAGGGAGTGACTCAGCTGTCGCTTCCTCCGAGTATTCGGCACGAGAGGAGAGGCGACATGGAGCTGAGGCACCTGCGGTACTTCGTGGCCGTCGCCGACACGTGTCACTTCGGGCAGGCTGCCGCCACGTTGCACGTCGCGCAGCCGGCACTGTCGTACGCGATCAGGCAACTCGAAGCCGAACTCGACGTCACGTTGATGACCAGAACGACTCGCCAGGTCTCACTCACTCCGGCAGGGCTCTACCTGCAGGCAGAGGCCAGGCGCATCCTCGGCGACGTCGACGGATGCGTCGACGAGGTACGACGTATCGCCGCGGGGCGCAGCGGAGTGGTGCGACTCGGGCTGACCGGCATCGGGGCCTTCTCGCATCTGCCGAGGATCGCCCGCGCCGTCAAGCAACAGCTCCCCGACGTCGAGCTCGCGATCTCCGCTGACATGCTGACTCCGACACAACGCGACGCTCTCGTCCCTGGCGAGATCGACCTCGGACTGCTGCGACCGCCGGTGGCCGGTGACGGCATCGAGGTACACACCGTCGACGTCGAGCCGTTGGTCCTCGCCGTGTCCAGCGATCACCGGTTGGCATCCGAACCTGTTGTGGCGCTGCAGGATCTGCGCACCGAACCATTCGTGATGTACGGCAGTCGTGACTCCGCCGTCAACGACGCCGTGTTGCGGTCTTGCAGGAGTGCGGGTTGGCCTGCCGGAGTGGAATCTCCGCGGCACCTGGATCGCCGATGACGAGGGGCACTTCGAGATTCACAGCCTGCAGCCGGCGCCGTACCAGATCCCCACGGACGGTGCGTGCGGCCAACTCATCGAGGCCGCGGGATGGCATGCCTGGCGACCCGCGCACCTGCACTTCAAGGTGAGCGCGCCGGGCTACGAGTTGATCACCACGCAGCTCTACTTCCCGGGTGATCCGCACAACGACGACGACATCGCCTCGGCCGTCAAGCCTGAACTGATGCTCGACCCGCAGCCGGTCGAGGGAGGCGTCGCCGTGACGTACGACTTCGTCCTCGATCCCGAGGCCTGAGTTCAGCTTTCAGATCGGGCGTCCGCAGTGTCGGACGCCCGATCGACGACCAGGGAAGGTCGATCATGTTGGTAGCACCGACAACACTTGTCGCCGGCACAACGTCGGACGACCTGGCGCGGGTCCGCGGTCAGGCGTCGTCGTGGCGTTCTCCCGAGATCGCCATCGCCGACCGGGATCTCACCGACGCGGCGCTGAGCGACCTGATCACGACAGCGGATTCCCTTGGCGAGGAATCCTTCTCGCGTGCTGTCGGTGCGATCGTGTCATCGCGGGCAGGCCACTTCGCGCCGATCCCACACCTCGACGCCGCTGTCGAGATCTTCCGGACCTTCCTGCGGCACGAGATGATCGACGGCTGGCTCTACGTCCGCGAGTCCGACGGTTACCTCCATCCGTATCTCGTCATGGACATCACGCTCGAGCACGGTGACCGAACGCATGGTCCGCGAATCAAATTCACGATGGAAGCAGACAATGCCACCGTGAAGCGGCCCTCACGCAAGCCGCGGGTCCTGTACTTCGAAGACACCGATGTCGTCGGCAAGACACCCGCGGATGTGCTGTTGGCAGGCGGTGCCTACAAGGAGAGCGCCGACCTCAAGGCCGAGTACCAGGCGCGTCGTGACCGCTACCAGCACATCATCGACACCGGTTTCGGACAGCAGTACACGTTCAGCGGCAAAGTGATCCGTACCGACGACTATCGCTCACCCAACTCGCGGAACAATCGCAAGGTGGTGCACGACGTCGCACCCGACGAGATCGCACCGCTACGGATGGTCGCCGCTTCGGTGCTCTACGACAACAACCGTTACGGCGGAGACGATTTCGGTCCCGTGCCGGTCACCACGGCCGTGCGAGTGTTCGATCTCGGCGCGCAGGACTTCCTCGACGTCAACACGGCCGACCTCGCCGAGTACGTCTACGAGACGCACCTGCAGGACAAACTCGTTCTGCCCGACGACCAACGCGAGCTGCTGAACATTCTCACAACAGATATTTCGGTGTTCACCGGCGACATCATCGGCGGGAAGTCGGCGGGTAACGTCATCCTCGCCAAAGGGCGGCCAGGCGTCGGCAAGACACTCACCGCCGAGGTCTATGCGGAGGTCACCGGACGTCCGCTGTACTCGATCCACTCCGGATCACTGGGCATCACAGCCGAATTGGTGCGCAAGAACCTCGAAGTGATCTTCGATCGAGCCAAGCGGTGGGACGCGGTTCTCCTGCTCGACGAGGCCGACGTGTTCGTCATGGAACGCGGACTCGACCTCGCGCAGAATGCCATCGTCGCCGAATTCCTGCGCACCCTGGAGTATTTCGACGGCTTGCTGTTCCTCACCACCAACCGCATCGACGGTGTCGACGAGGCGATCCTCGCCCGCTGTGCGGCGATCATCTCCTACGCGCCGCCCGGACCCAAGGACGCCCGACAGGTCTGGCAGATCCTGGCCGCGGGTAACGACGTCATCCTGGGAGAGGACCTGCTCGACGACCTCGTGGGCGGGTTCCCCGACATCACGCCGCGCGACATCAAGATGCTCCTGCGGCTCGCGCTGCGTATGGCGCGGCATCGTGACGTCGAACTCGACGCGTCGGTGTTCGCGAGCAGCGCGGTGTTCCGAGGGCTGACATACGTGCCGCGTTCGCAGAGATGACCGGTCGATGCCGGCTGCGTAGCCTGGGAGCATGGAGCTCAGGTACGACGTCGAGATCGTGACGTTCGTCGTCTCACCTGCGCACGCCTACTTCGGACGACCGAAGGACGGTCCGGCCGCAGACGTGCCGACCGAGACTCCGTCGAGCGTTGAGATCATCGCCGACAAGGGGATTCGTGGCGACAGGTTCTTCGGCGTGCGCGCTCACACCGAAGCTGCCGTGACGTTCTTGGCGCTCGAGGCGTGGGAGGCGGCGGCTGGCGACGTCGACCCGGTTGTCGCGCGACGCAACGTGGTGGTGCGGGGCCTCGAACTCGACCCGCTGCGCGGGCGGGAGTTCAGCGTCGACACCGGCGATGGTCCGGTGCGATTTCGCGGCGGACGTCCGGCGCACCCGTGCGCGTGGATGGACACGATGGCCGGCGAGGGTGCCCGCAAGGCGCTGATCGGTCGCGGCGGCCTGCGGGCCCAGCCGCTGACCTCGGGGACGCTGCGCCTGGGCCGGGCGTCGATCGTCACCGACATCGAACTCGACGCCGCCCGCGCCGCCGCGCAGGTCAAGCGCGCGCAGCCGCTGGGGTGAACCCTCCGCTGGTCGAGCGGCGAGCCTTCTGCTGGTCGAGCGGGCGCGAGCGCTGCGAGCACCCGAGTCGAGACCACTTCTCCCGCTGGTGATCTCGACAGGCTCGATCAGCGTTGACGGCTCGCTCCGCGGTTGACGGCTCGGTCGGCGGGCGGCCCACCCGCTGGTCGAGCGGGCGCGAGCGTAGCGAGCACCCGAGTCGAGACCACTTTGGCCGGCGGGTGATCTCGACAAGCTCGATCAGCGGGTAGCAGCTCGATCAGCGGTAAACGGCTCGATCAGCGAAGAAGCAGCTCGGTCGGCGAAGAAGCAGCTCGATCAGCGGTAGACGGCTCGCTCCGCGGGTGGCCCCCGCTGGTCGAGCGGGCGCGAGCGTAGCGAGCACCCGAGTCGAGACCACTTTTGCCGGGCGGTGATCTCGACAAGCTCGATCAGCGAAGAAGCAGCTCGATCAGCGGTAGACGGCTCGCTCCGCGGGTGGCCCCCCGCTGGTCGAGCGGGCGCGAGCGTAGCGAGCACCCGAGTCGAGACCACCCCGCTCAGCCCGACACCAGCGCGCGCAGGAAGAATCCCAGGTTCGCGGGCTTCTCGGCGAGGCGTCGGACGAAGTAGCCGTACCACTCCTGGCCGTAGGGGATGTAGACGCGGACGGCGTGGCCGGCGGCGGCCAGGCGCTGTTGCTCGTCGGCGCGGATGCCGTAGAGCATCTGGTGTTCCCAGCTGTGTGGCTCCCGGCCGAACTCGATCGCCATCAGCTCGGCCGCCTCGATCATCGTCGGGTCGTGGCTTGCGACCATCGGATATCCGTTGCCCTTCATCAGGATTCGTAGACATCTCAGATACGCCTCGTCGATCAGTGAGCGCTCGGGATAGGCGACCGACGCGGGCTCGGAGTAGGCGCCCTTGCACAGCCTGATTCGCGCACCCGATGCCGCGAACTCTCGACAGTCGTCCTCGGTGCGACGCAGGTATGCCTGCAAAACCGTTCCCAATTCGGGGTATTCGCCCCGCAGAGTCCTGACGATGTCGAGTCGTTCGTCGACGGTGCCGTGGTCCTCGGCGTCGACGGTGACCAGGACTCCGGCCGCGGCGGCGGCACCACAGATGGTGTGTGCGTTCTCCTCGGCAATCTTTCGACCGTGCCGCGGCAGACACTGGCCTAGGGCAGTGAGCTTCAACGAGACCTCCAGAGCCCCGGGCCGCACATCGAACCGCGACATCCCCTGCAGCAGGCTCAGATACGCCGCAACCGTGGCCGACGCTTGAGTCTCGTCGGTCGTGTCTTCGCCGAGGTGGTCGATGGTCACCGAGAGTCCGCTACCAAGTGCGTCGGCGATGGCCGCGAGTGCGTCGCCTTCTGACTCGCCCGCGACAAAGCGGTCGACGACGCGCTCGGTGACCGGAAGTCGTTGCGACGTCTGCTTGATGCGTTGGCTACCCGCCGCGCGCGTGATCACCGGGCGCAGGACGGAATCGAAGAGTGCGCTCATGTCATGTCACCTCAGTCCGTCTCGGTGGCGTCGGATGCCATGTGGGGATACGCGGAATCTGTCGGCGGCACAAAGGTTTCCTTGATCGTCCGGGTCGACGTCCAGCGCATGAGGTTCGCTTTCGAGCCGGCCTTGTCGTTGGTGCCCGACGCACGTGCCCCACCGAAGGGCTGCTGGCCGACGACGGCTCCGGTCGGCTTGTCGTTGATGTAGAAGTTGCCCGCCGCGTTGCGCAGCAGATTCGACGCCGTCGACACGGCGGCGAGGTCGGTGGCGATGATCGAGCCGGTCAGCGCGTACCGCGCAGTGGAATCGACCATGCGCAGCGTCGATTCGAAGTCGGCGTCGTCGTAGACGTGAAGCGACAGGATGGGTCCGAAATACTCGGTGGAGAAGGCTTCGTCGGTCGGGTCGTCGCCGAGCAGCACTGTCGGCCGGACGAAGTAGCCCTCGGAGTCGTCGCACTGCCCGCCGACCGCGACGGTCATCGACGCGACGGTCTTCGCGCGGTCGATCGCGGCGACCTGCTTGTCGAAGGCGCGTCGGTCGATCACGGCGCCGCCGAAGTTGGACAGGTCTCGCACATCGCCGTAGGTCAATTCGGCTGCCTCGCTGAGGAAGTCGTCGCCCATGCGATCCCACACCGACCGCGCAACATACGCGCGCGATGCGGCCGAGCACTTCTGCCCCTGATACTCGAAGGCGCCGCGAATGAGCGCGGTGCGCAACACATCCGGGTCCGCTGACGAATGTGCGACGATGAAATCCTTGCCGCCCGTCTCGCCGACGATGCGCGGATAGTTGCGATAGTGATCGATGCGGTTGCCGACTTCGCGCCACAGATGCTGGAAGGTCGCGGTCGAGCCGGTGAAGTGGATGCCCGCGAGATTCTCGTCGGCGAGCGCGACGTCGGACATCGCCCGTCCGTCGCCGTTCACCAGGTTGATGACGCCCGCGGGGAGTCCCGCCTCTTCGAGGAGCTTCATGGTGACGTGTGCGGCGTAAGCCTGTGTCGGAGAAGGCTTCCACACCACGGTGTTGCCCATCAGCATGGGTGCGGTCGGTAGGTTGCCTGCGATGGCGGTGAAGTTGAACGGTGTGATGGCGTATACGAATCCGTCGAGCGGACGATGATCGAGCCGATTCCACACCCCCGACGACGAGATCGGTTGCTCGGCGAGGATCTCCCGAGCGAACTCGACGTTGAACCGCCAGAAATCGACGAGCTCGCACGGTGCGTCGATCTCGGCCTGCTGCACAGTCTTCGACTGCCCGAGCATCGTTGCGGCAGCCAACTTCTCACGCCACGGTCCGCTGAGAAGGTCTGCCGCGCGCAGAAGGACGGCGGCGCGGTCGTCGAAAGTGGTGTGCGCCCACGACTCCTGCGCTGCCATCGCCGCGTCGACAGCGGCGCGGGCATCGTCGTGGGTGGCGTTGGTCATGGTGCCGAGCACCTCGTGATGAGAGTGTGGCTGCACGACGTCGAGTCGCTCACCGTCCCCGATGTGCGCCGCGCCACCGATGATGTGCGGCAGCTCGGCCGGTTCGGCCGACGACTGTCGCGAGAGCTCGTCGACGATCCGTCGACGTTCCGGGGTGCCGGGCGCGTAGGTGTGCACCGGCTCGTTGATCGGGCGTGGGGGAGTGGTGATCGCATCCATGGTCTCAGTTCACCGAGACGGAGTTGATTCAGCTATGTCCAATCGGCCAATGTCAATGCGAACTGTTCGGTGGATTGCACAACGGGAGCGCACAACAGCGTCCGATTGCACTGCAACCGGACGTCCGTCGTGCCAGCCGCCTAAACCGCTCGCGTGCGGATTCTCCCGAGAACCGTGAGCGCGACCAGCGTCGTCGCCAGCAGCACCGTCGTGCAGGCTGCGGCATCGAAGACCTGACCACGATCGGAGAGTCCGAAGATGGTCACCGGCAACGTCTTCCAGGTCGCTGGGTACACCATGACCGTCGCGCCGAGCTCGCCCATCGAGAGTGCCACTGCGAGACCTGCGGCGGCCCCGAGCGCGGGCGTCAACAGAGGTAGCGTGACGCGGGTCAGCACGCGGAACGGGCTGGCGCCCAACGATTCCGCCGCCTGCTTGTACGCGGGATCGAGTCGTTCCAACGCAGCGGTGACCGAACTGAACGCGAAGGCAAGGACGAGCACGGTGTGCGCGACGATCACGATCCAGCGCGTGCCGCCCAAGAGCAACGGCTTCGAATTGAAGCTGATCAGCAAACCCAACCCGATGGCGACGGAAGGCACCGCGATCGGCAGGTGGAAGACCGCGTCGGTGAAGCGTCGAATCGGCGCTGGTGCCTCCCGGGACGAGAGTGCCGCCCAGGTACCGAGGACCAGCGCGATAGCGCCTGCGATGAACGCGGTCTGGATGCTGACCGACAGCGAAGCGAGGTTCTCACCCGAGAGCGCGTCCCCGAAATGGTTGAGACCCAGGTTCGACGGCAGTGGGCCCGTCCACGAGCCTGCGAATCCGGCGATGACGACGGTGGCAATCGGTGCGACGAAGACCACGAGTACGACGATCGCGAAGATCGTCCAGGTGATCACCCGGCTGGTGCGAGTCCAGAGCAACATCAGATCTTCTCTCGACGGGTCGTGATACGTGCGAACAGCAATCGGTATGCGCCGTACAGGGCAAGTGACAGTGCGACCTGAACGGTCGCGATCACCGCCGCCCCCGGCAGGTCGAACGTGACGATGCCACGGGTGTAGATCAGGACGGGCAGCGTCGTCACGTCTTTGGCGCCCGTGAAGGCGACGATGCCGAACTCGTTGAGTGTCAACAGCAGAACCAGGCTTCCGCCCGCGGCCAACGCCGGCCATGCTTCGGGAAGGATCACCGAGCGGAGCACCCGTAACGGTGAAGCACCCAGCGACGCAGCCACATTGAGCTGATCGGTCGACATCATCGCGAACCCGGCCAACAGCGGACGTACGACGAACGGTGTGAAGAAGGTGATCTCGGCGAGGATCACACCCCACGGCGTCGTGAGAAAGTGCAGTGGACGTTCTCCGGTTACCGCAGCGATCGCCGAGTTCACCGCTCCCGCAGAGCCATAGAGAAATGTGAACGCCAGGGTGATGAGAAACGACGGCAGTGCGAGCACCGTATCGATCATGCGTGCCACCAGGCGCGAACCGGGGAAGGGCACGAACGCCAGGACCACGGACAAGAACGTGCCGAGCACAACGCATCCGACCGTCGACGCGATCGCGATCCACGCGGTCGTGGTCAACGCTCGCACGAACGCCTCGCTGCTCAACACTGCGCCCCAGGTGCTTTGACCTTGACCGTCAGCGGATTCGGCCAGCATTCGTATCAGCGGATACACCGCGATGACGGCGATCACCACGAGAGGCGGCAACGCCCAGACGAGTGCTCCGAGACGACGCGGCGCCTGATTCGACGGCGGCGGTGCGGATGTCGTCGGTTCCGCGAGCGTCGCCGATGTCATCGCGGACCTCCGGCGGTATCGACCAATGTGCCTGCAGGGTCGGGCAATCGCACACCGACGACCTCGTCGACTGGGTGGTCGGCGCGGCCTGCGACGTCGGCGTCGATCAGTTGATCGGGCAGACCGTCGACGGCGAGCGTCAACCGTGTCGACGCCCCACGCCAGACCGACGTCGTGACGCGGGCACGCAGCGATCGGTGTGCGCCGACCGCGGTCACCTCGATTTCGTGTGGCCGGATGCACAGGTGCGCAGGCAACCCGGGCGTCCACCGAGACAGCGGTTCAGGGGCGGTCGCCGACAGCATCTTCTCGCCCACCTCGACCAAAGCCGTTGCGCCGGAAACACGTCCGACCTTGCGAGGAAGAAGATTGGCGCCACCGAGGAACGACGCCGTGAAGCCCGACGGGGGTCGAGACCACAGTTCTTCGGTGGTGCCGATGTCGACAAGGCGAGCATCGCGCATGACACCGATCCGATCTGCGAGTGCGAGAGCTTCGGTCTGATCGTGCGTCACATACAGCATCGTGGTGTCGGGCAGAGCATCTCGCAGCCGTTGCAACTCCCCGACCATCGTCTGGCGTAGGGCGGCGTCGAGCGCTGCGAGCGGCTCGTCGAGTAGTAGGACGTCGGGCTTGATGGCCAGTGCTCGTGCGATGGCCACGCGCTGCTGTTGCCCGCCGGAGAGCTCGCGGGGCAGGCGTGAGCCGTACTCGGACATGCTGACCATGCCGATTGCCTCCTCGACCCGCTCGCCGACCTCGCGCTTGGAGAGCCGACGTGCTCGCAACCCGAAGGCGACGTTGTCACGCACCCGCATGTGTGGGAAGAGTGCGTACGACTGCACGACGACGCCGATCCCGCGACGCGCGGGCGGAAGGTCGGTGATGTCGTTGCCGGACAGTCGAACCCGACCGGCTGTCGGGCGCACGAACCCTGCGAGCGACTTGAGTGCCGTCGACTTTCCGGAACCACTCGGACCAAGCAGCGCGACGGTCTCACCACGGCTGACGCGCAAGGTGAAGTCGCGCAACGCATCTGTGGAGTTCTTACCGCGTCCGTAGGAGACGGTCACGCGATCGAAGGCGATCGCCGGTTGCTGTGGGGAGGCCCCGGAGGGGGTCGACGCCGAGAGCTCGGCGTCGACCTTCCTGCGAGTCAACGGATTCTGTGCCATGTCAGTTACCGGTTGCCTTCTGATATGCGGCGACGTCGGCGTCGAGCGAGGAGAGGACCGACTTCCAGTCCGGGTGCCAGATCGTCACGCCTTGGATTGTCTGTGCGGGGCTCGGCGACGTGGTGGGTGCGGCGACATCGGTGCGAACGGAGACGCCGAGCGCATCGGGTCCGACCGTGTTCTGTACGTCTTTCGAGAGCAGGAAGGTCAGGAGCTTCTTGGCGTCGTCGGCGTGCGGTGCGCCCTTGGTGATTCCCGCGAAGTACGGCAGCGACACCGTGGTTCGCGACCCGTCGGGCATGGCGGGGAAGAACAGATCGAACTTCGAGCCGTCGTCGCGGATCGATGCGAGGTTCATCTGTACGTCACCGTTGGCGACGAGCAGTTCGCCGTTGCTCACCTTCGGTTGCAGCTTTCCGGTCGAGCTCGACGGCCCGACGTTGTTGGCCTGCAGCTTGCCGAGGTAGTCGAGCGCACCCTGCTTGCCCATCAGATGCTGCAGAAGCAGGAGTACCGCGGTGCCGTCGCTGCCTGGCCGGGCGTCGAATACTGGATCTTGCCCTTGAAGCGCGAGTCGAGAAGATCGTTCCACGACGCGGGCGCAGGCTGTGCGGACGGGTTGCGGATGAACGATAGGTAGTTGTCGACGATGCCGACGTAGTTGCCGCCGACGGCAGACGGTTCGACGCCGGTGGTGTCGACGCCCGGCGCGACGAGAAGTCCGTCGGCGTCGGCCTTTTGGATGAACGGGGGGAGTGTGACGAGGAGGTCGGCCTGCGGGTTGGACTGTTCCTTTTGCACGCGGGAGACGACCTCGCCCGAGCCGGCCTCGACGATGTTGACCGAAATGCCGGTCTGGTCTTTGAATTTCGCGAACTCGCTCTTGTACCAGGTGCCGAGTCCGTCTGCGGTGTAGACGGTCAATGTCTTGCCGCCGCTGGAGTCGGACGACCCCGTGCCGCCGCAGGCCGCGGTCAGCGTGACCGCTGCGACGGTCGCGGCAAGAGCGACGGCTCGCATCGAGGTGCGGGTAAGACGTGAAATGCGCATGAGAGAACCCCCTGTGGGTGATGACGTGGGCGTGGCGGATGGCGCTGTGCCGCGCCGATGCAGCACAACGGATGTGGATGGATGGTGTAGTTCTGGGTGGTGTCGAGCGGGTGATCAGTTGCCGAACAATGCAGCGGCGGCGCCGATGTCGGCGACGACATCGGTTGCGCCTGCCGCGCGGAGTGTGTCTTCGTCATGTGCGCCGGTCAGTACGCCCGCGACGATGCCCGCGCCTGCGCGCACGCCGCTGGTGATGTCGTTAGCGGTGTCACCGACGACCGCGACCTGACGGACATCGTCGATGCGCAGTGTGATGAGGGCCGACAGAATCATGTCGGGAAAAGTCCTGCCGCGCAGGGTTTCCGACGGCGCGATGACAAGGTCGGCGAGGTCGTGCCAGCCGAGCGAGTCGATGAGTAGCTTCTGAGTGTTCGCGCTGAAGCCTGTGGTCAGCGCGACCTTGATACCTGCGTCGCGCAGCTGTGAAATGGCCTGTGCCGCACCGTCGATAGGGGTGGCACCGCCGTCGGCGATTTGTGCGTCGTAGGCCTTCTCGAACGCCGCATTGGCCGCCTGTGCCCGTGCTTCGTCACCATCGACGAGGTGTCGGAAGACGGTGATCTTCGATTGTCCCATCGTGTCGACGACATATTGCCTCACCTCGTCGTGGCCGGGGCCGTCGGTGGGTAGGCCTGCGGCTGCGGCCGCGGCGTCGAACGCGGCGAGGACCGAGCCGCCGTCGGCGACCGTTGTGCCTGCCATGTCGAGGACTGCGAGTGTGATCGGGTTGTCGGACAAGGTATTTCCCTTCGGGTGTGGCGTGTGTTCAGAGGTTCATGAGGTCTGCGGTGTCGTCGCCGATGGCGGGGCCGAGCGTCATTCCACGCCCACCTGGGCCGGTGACGACCCAGACGCCGGGCGAGAGCTCGCTGCGGTAGACCAGTTCTGAGGAGTCGAGGCACTGCGAGTAGACGCCTGCCCAGCGTCGTGCAATGGGCGGAAGGCGCCGCCCGAGCAGGTTCTCGACGACTGAAACGAGGTGCTGGTAGGGGTCTTCGGTGACGTCGAAGCCGAAGGTGTCGGCATCGTCGCCGTCGGCGGTCCGGTCGTAGGCGTGGGTGTCGCCGATCGTCAGACCGCCGTCGAGTCGTTGCACGCACAGCAGTTGCATGTGGTGTTCGGCAGCGACGGGCGACTGCGACTGCACGCGGCCGAGGTGGTCGAGGGCGTCGCCCGCGAACGCGGGGTAGTAGCGGAAGCTGTCGCCGTCGGCGATTGCGGTGGTGAGCTTCTCGTCGAACGGTGCGGTTTGCATCATCTGCAGCCGGACCCGTCGGACCGGTGGTTGCTCGCCGACCAGTTCGCGTAGCAGGCCCGAGTGCGCGGCCCCTGTGCACACGACGACGGCGTCGCCGCGATGGGTTGCGCCGGTGTCGTCGGTGACCTCGACGGTGCCCGAGGTCGACGTCACCGACCGGACCTCACGCCCGCCGAGATACTCGAAACGACCGGTGGTAGAGAGGAATCCGCGAAGCGCCGGGAGTGCGACACGAGATTCGACGGCTCCGTCGCGTGCGCAGTGCAGGCCCGCGACATAGGTGCCCTGCAGCGCGGGATTGATCGCGCGTACCTCGGCGGGGTCGAGGAGTGTGAACTCGCGCTCGGCGGAATCCCCCTGTGTGAGAGCCTCTTCCGCGACGGCGAGTTCAGCTGCGGTGCGGACGAGTGTGATCGAGCCGCACGGTCGGAACCCGATACCGGGAACGTCGGCTCCGATCTTTTCCCAGAGGTCACGTGAGCGCTGCGCCGCGGGGAGTTCGGTCGCGGACCGTCCGGATACCCAGACGAGCCCGAAGTTCCGGACTGTTGCGCCACGCGCCTCACGCTCTCGTTCGAGCAATAGCACCTCATGTCCGCGTTCGATGGCTGCTCGCGCATGCGACGTACCGAGGATTCCGCCTCCGACGATGATCACCTTCATGTGGACTAGTGTGCCCGTTTGGTCTAGACCAATAAAGGACGTTTCGGAGAACTCTGGGTTAACTCTTGGTCTAGACCAAATTGGTAGAGTGAATCGCATGTGTGCGGATGTGGTTGCCGAGGTCGAGGACGTGCTGCGCTCGTTGCGCGGCGTCTGGGACGAAGAGGACGTCGACGAGCTCGATCACGCGCTACAGGCGGGCTATAAGGCTGTGGTGGCGGGCGCGGATGACGAACTGGTACTCGCCGCTGTCCTTCACGACGTCGGGCACAGTCCGCTCATCGAATCCACCGCTCGCCACGACGACGATGCGCGGGCCTGGCTGACTCCGCGATTCGGCGACCGCGTCGGATGGCTTGCGGGTTCCCATGTCGCGGCGAAGAAGTGGCTCGCGGCACACGATCCGGCGTATGCGAATGGGCTGACCGCGACATCGGTCGTCTCGCTCGCAGAACAGGGAGGCGCCGCCGATCTGGGTGCGGAGTGGACACGGCACCCGTGGTGGCCTGACGCGATCGCACTGCGCCGATACGACGACGCGGCAAAGGTTCCCGGGGCCGCGGCACTCACGATTGATGAGGTCGTGGTGGTCGCGCGGCGTGTGCTCGGCGTCGAGCGGGCTGGCCACTGATGGCGCCCGACACCCAGCCGAAGTACGTGCGGGTGCGAACCGAACTCGAGCACGTACTCGCCGACCTCGAAGAAGGCGACTCGGTGCCGTCCGAACGCGTTCTGTCCGAACGGTTTTCGGTCGCGCGCGAGACGGTACGCCAGGCGCTGCAGGAACTGCTCGTCGAAGGTCGGATCGAACGGCGCGGACGCGGAACGGTCGTGTCGGCGCCAAAGATGGTGCAGCCGTTGTCGTTGAAGTCCTACACCGAGGGTGCGCGCCAGTTCGGCCGGGTACCCAGTCGTATCAAGGTGACGTTCGACGACGCCGTGCCCGACGAGTCCGTCTGCGCAGGTCTGGGCTTGGCGCCCGGCTCGACTGTGATGCATCTTGAACGCGTGCTGCTCGCCGACGGCCAGAAGCTCGGACTGGAGAGTACGTTTCTCCCGAAAGAACGGTTCGGACACTTCTACGAGACCTTCGATCCGGAGACATCGTTGTACACGGCGATCCGTGCCGAGGGCGTCACGTTCGCCAGCGCCGAGGAGCGGATCGAGACGGCGCTGCCGAGCCCGCGGCAGGCCGGGCTGCTCGAGACGTCGACAGCCATGCCGATGCTGCTGCTGCGCAGGAGATCTCTCGACGTCGACGGCCAGCCCGTTGAGGTGGTGTGGTCGCTCTTCCGCGGCGACCGCATCGCCTTCGAGGCCACGCTGCGGGAGTGAGGCGCCGCCGGGCGAGTGGGTTTCGACTCGGCTGCTCGCTGCGCTCGCGGCCGGCTCAACCAGCGGTGGGGGTGTGTGGTTTCGACTCGGCTGCTCGCTGCGCTCGCGGCCGGCTCAACCAGCGGTAGGGGCGGGTGGTTTCGACTCGGCTGCTCGCTGCGCTCGCGGCCGGCTCAACCAGCGGTGGGGGCGAGCGTTCCCCGCTGGTCGAGCGTTCCCCGCTGGTCGAGCTTGTCGAGACCACGGTCGCGTGGGCGGGTGGTTTCGACTCGGCTGCTCGCTGCGCTCGCGGCCGGCTCAACCAGCGGAAGGGGTGTGTGGTTTCGACTCGGCTGCTCGCTGCGCTCGCGGCCGGCTCGACCAGCGGTGGGGGCGGGTGGTTTCGACTCGGCTGCTCGCTGCGCTCGCGGCTGGCTCGACCAGCGGTGGGGGTCGAGCGTGCCCCGCTGGTCGAGCTTGTCGAGACCACCTCTGCGGGAACTGCGCGCTCAGCCGGCGGGCCGCGGGACCCGGAGCGTCAGCGCGACGACCAGGCGGGTGGTCGGGTCGTCGAGGTCAATGCCCGTCAGCTCCTGCACGCGACGAATGCGGTAGCGCAACGTGTTCGGATGGATGTGCAGCGCGGCGGAGGCCGCCCGGACGTCGCCGAAATGGTCGAGGTAGGCGCGCAGTGACGGTGTGAGTTCGGTTCCCGACGCTTCGTCGCGCGCCGCGAGGTCGAGGACGCGGGCGTCGATCAGCTCCGGATTGTCCTCGATCAGCGCGACGATCTCGCCGAGCAGCACTCCCGTCGTCGACGCCGCGACCGTCGTGACGGGCTCGATCAGATCCGATTCACGTTGCGCCGCATCGAGAACGCGATCGGCTTGGGTCCGCAATGTCGGCGCCGCGCCGAGTCCGACAGCGGGTCCCGCGACCACGGCACGCGCATCCACTCCGAACTGTCGACGCGCCGCCGCAACCGCCGAGCGGGCCCACGCGACCGTTGCGTCCTGATCGGCACCGGGAAGCACGACGTAGGCTCGTGGTCCGAGCGTCGACGTCACCGACAGTGGGCTGAATGCGCTGGCGTGCAACGTCAATGCGGAGATCATCGCGGGTGTGGGCGCGGAAACCGACGCTCTCGACGGATCGGCGAGCAGCCCGCCGAACGCGACCACCAGCAGGTCCGTGTCGGGCGAGATGCCCAATTGATTGCCAAGGAACTCCGAGTCGACCGTCTCACCGCGCGCTCCCAGTAGTCGGCGCACCAGTTCGTCATGTCCGCTGCCCGCGCTGCATCGTCGAGAAATGATGCGCGCTGCGACGGCGGCGGCGCCCGCGAGAATGTCGGAGGTGTTGTCGGCGAACCGATCTCGCCCCTGTTGTAACCAGATTGCGCCGAGGTAGCCGCCGACTCCCTGCTCGTGCGGAGAGCGGATCGAGATCGCCAACCGCGGGCGCAACCCCAGTTCGCCGCGTTCCTCGACGGACACCAGTGTCTCGGTGGTGCGCAACGCATCCAGCACGCCCCACTGGCGCAACCAGGCGAGCATCTCCGGTGGTCCCTCGCGTCCGAGGATCGACAATCGTCGAAGCTCGTCGGCCTCGTCACCCGCGCTGCTGTAGGCGAGTACATGCGAGCGCGCGTCCTCGATGCTCACGAGCCCACCTGTGCGCCGCGCGACCTCTGCGGCGAGTTCGAAGAGGTCGCCGATGCTGCCTGCCTGCATCGATTCGGCGCCGGGCTGGACCGACGACGCCTCCAGCACCCGCAGGACAAGTCGATAGATGCGTTCCCACCGAGCGTGTGGGTCGACGTCGATGACCGCGACGGAAAGCTCGGCGATGCGTGAGATGGCCTCTGCAGAAGGCGATTTGAGCATCACGGCGACAGGCATCTGTGATCCGAACCCGTGGAGCCAACCGACAACGTCGTCGGCGTCGACTCCGACCATCAGGAACAGATCCGCGTCGCGCGCCGACGTGTGCAGCGGGAGGCGCAAGTCGTCGGGGTCGATGAGCGCGACCGAGTCGATCACGACGTCGAGGCCTCGCGGTGCTGCAGCCAGTGATGCCAGCGTCGCGTCGAGCGCGAGCAACAGCCGCCCCACACCCACACCGGATTCATCCATATCGACAAAGATACCGACCAGTCCTGGCGGATCGGCCAAGAAGTTCGCAAAAAGCGACGTGCCCGCCGGGATGCCTCCCGGCGGGCACGTTACGTGTTCGCGTCAGAGAATGGTCAGCATCTCGTTGTACGTCGGAAGCGGCCACAGGTCGTCGGCGACGACTCCCTCGAGCGCGTCGGCGACGTCGCGCACGCCGTTCATCGCGGGGATCAGCGACTTGAGTGCGTACTCCGACTCCTCCTCGACGGTCTCGCCGTGGAAGCCCTCGATAGCGTCCTCGAGCGTGTCCATGGCGGCATTGAGCTCGCTGACCTTGCCGGTCATGGTGCCCAGCGCGGGGGTCTCCATCTCGATTCCCGCAGCCTTGAGGCTTGCCGCGGTGCTCGCGAGTTCGCCCATGTAACGCGTTGCCGCGGGCAGGATCATCGTCTTGGCGATCTCGAGGGTCTCCTTGGCCTCAACCAGCAGGGCCAGCGAATACTGTTCGAGCACAACGTCTTTACGTGCCTCGAGCTCGCGCTCGGACAGGATGCCGTACTTGCTGAACACCTCCTTGATCTCCGGGAGGTCGTACTGCTCCATCGCGTCGACTGTGGTGCGGAGGTTCAGCAGACCGCGCGACGCGGCCTCTTCCTGCCACTCGTCGGAGTAGCCGTTGCCGTTGAAGACCACCTTGCCGTGCTCGGTGATGATGCCCTCGAGCAGTTTCTGCACTGCGGCGTGGAACTCGGTTCCCGCAGCGAGCTCCTTGTCGAGGAAGTCGGCGACGTACTCGAGCGAATCGGCGAGCATCGCGTTGATCGCGATCATCGGGTCGGCGATCGACTGGTTGGAGCCTGGTGCGCGGAACTCGAAACGGTTGCCGGTGAACGCAAACGGGCTGGTGCGGTTGCGATCGCCTGCGTCGGCCTTGAACGGCGGCAGCGTGTCGACGCCGAGCTCGATGACGCCCGACGTCTTGCTCTGCTTGGCACCACCCTTCGCGATCTGGTCGAAGATGTCGGAGAGCTGCTCGCCGAGGAAGATCGAGATGATCGCGGGCGGTGCCTCGTTGGCGCCGAGCCGGTGATCGTTCGACGCCGAGGCGATGGACGCACGCAGCAGCCCGCCGTACTTGTGTACGCCGCGGATGATCGCCGCGCAGAAGACGAGGAACTGCTCGTTCTCGTGCGGGGTGTCGCCGGGGTTGAGCAGGTTGCCCTGGTTGGAATTGCCCATCGAGAAGTTGACGTGCTTGCCCGAGCCGTTGACGCCGGCGAACGGCTTCTCGTGCAGCAACGCGATCATGCCGTAGCGCTCGGCGACCTTCTTGATGGTGGTCATCATGAGCTGCTGGTGATCGTGAGCGATGTTCGAGCGCTCGAAGACCGGGGCGATCTCGAACTGCCCCGGTGCGACCTCATTGTGGCGGGTCTTGGCCGGGATGGCCTGCTTGAACAGTTCGCGGTCGAGTTCGATCATGAACGCGAGCACACGGTCGGGGATGGCGCCGAAGTAGTGGTCGTCGAACTCCTGGCCCTTCGACGGCTTGGCGCCGAACAGCGTGCGGTTCGTCGTCATCAGGTCGGGGCGAGCGAAGTAGAAGTGGCGGTCGATCAGGAAGTACTCCTGCTCGGGACCCGCGTACGACACGACGGTGTCGACGTCCTCGTGGCCGAACAGTCGCAGCACACGCATCGCCTGCTTGCTCATGGCCTGCTGGCTGCGCAGCAGCGGCACCTTCTTGTCGAGGGCTTCGCCGGTCCACGAGATGAAGATCGTGGGGATGCACAGGGTGTTGCCGTTGGGGTTCTCCAGGATGTACGCCGGGCTGGTGACGTCCCATCCGGTGTAGCCGCGAGCCTCGAAGGTGCCGCGCAGGCCGCCATTGGGGAAGCTCGACGCGTCGGGCTCGCCCTGCAGCAGCGTCTTACCTGCGAATTCGGCAAGCGAACCGTCGGCTCCGTCGGGCTCGAGGAACGAGTCGTGCTTCTCTGCCGTGAAGCCGGTCAGCGGGTAGAAGACGTGCGCGTAGTGCGACGCGCCCTTCTCGATGGCCCAGTCCTTCATCGCGGAGGCGACGTAGTCGGCGAGGGTCGGGTCGAGTGGAACGCCCTTGTCGATGGTTGCCGCGACAGCCTTGAAGACGTGCTTGGGCAGGCGGGTTTTCATCGCCGAGAGGGTGAAGACGTTGCGGCCGAAGGTGTCTGCCAGTGGCTCGGGGAAGCCGTCGCATTCCATCTCGTACGTGGTCACGGCCTCGATGGCCTGACGGCGGGACATGCTGCCACTCATACATAAACTCCTGGGTCGGCTCTCCGGTTGCGACGCATGTGCGCCTGCCGTGGCCGGGTGGCCCCGAAGAGTGAGTGTCGTTGGTTCAAGCAAAACGACGCTATGAGGACCGCGTACCCAGGTCATTGCCTCCATGTGACGCTCGTGAAAACACGCTTCACAATGGTGCGAAACTGGTCAGGCCTCTAGCTGCGCGAACGATTCGACGCGGAGTTCGGTTGGGACAGCTCGGGTTCCGCGTCGGCCAGCGGTGCGTTCGCGGCGTGTCCATGCAGCGCCGCGATGTCGTGTCCCCGGACTGCCAGGGCGGCCACGACGATCCCGACCACGATCCCGATCGCGGTGTCGAGCACGCGATCGACGGCCGCCTCGGGACTCAACCCCGCACTGAGGCCGGTGAGCAGCAGCGCCATGGGTGTCACCGCGAGCGAGCAGAGCGCGTAGTTCACGGTCGAGAGGATCTCGGCGAGGACCTGGAAGATGACGATGCCCGCGACCGCGCCCCAATATCCCAGCGGCACCGCGAGAAGTATGCCCGCGATCACCGCCCCGCCCAGATTGCCCAGCAGTCGCTGGACGCCACGTCGAACAGTGAGGTGATACTCGACGCCCTGCATCGCCGCGACCGCGCCCATCGCAGCCCACATCGGGTGATCGAGATGGATGGCGACGGCGATCGTGGCCGCTATCGCCGCAGCGATGGCGATGCGGATCGCGGTCACGGCGAGGTGCTTACGATGCGCGGGGGCCTGTCCGCCCGCGAGGGTGACCCAGATCGATTCGCGTTGCGCTGGAGCAGTTTTCGACGCGGCGTCGTGTGTTCTTGATTTCAGGAGTCGCGACCTGAGCAGCTCGACGAACCACGGCGCCAGGGCGATGAGAATGCCGATCACGGCGCCGATCGCCGAGGCGAGCGTCGCACGGCCGATGTCGGCTGCACTGTGTGCGTATCCTGCCGCGCCGGTCGCGGCGAAGACGAAGATGACGGCGCCCGGTCCGACAATGCGCAGCGCCGACACGGCATAGCACGCGATCCCGGCGAGCACAGCGGTCACGACGATCTCGGTGACGATGGAGTTCGCGTAGGTGCCCATCGTCGCGCCGACCGCGATGACCGCGGTGACCCCGATGCCAAGTGCGATCAGTCGGGGAGCGCGGACGGGGTAGGGGTCGGGTCGGCAGAACGCCGAGACCAGCGCGCCCAGTGCCGCGAGGCCCGCGAGGTCGCGAAGGCCGAGCAGTGCACCGACGATCAGGACAACTCCGACGGCCACACCCACCCGCAGCGGCGCGGCAACGCTGGTCCGGCTGAAGTCGAGGCGCAGGGCGTCGCGCCAGGTGGTCGGGCTCACCACGTGTTGGAGAGCTGCACCGCGGACACGGACGTGCGGAGTGATGAGGGAGCGCTGCATCGGACTAATTTATCACTGTTTTACTAGTGAAGTAAATGTGCGAGGTCGTTATGATCGTCACGTGACCGACACTCCCGACACCCGCGCGAGCCGCGATCTGGTCGACCGGATCGAAGCGGAGTGGGCGCGGTCGTATCCGTATCTCGACATCGAGCCGATCGGCATTCTCGGTCGGATTCAGCGCATCGCGACGGTCTCCAACCACCGACTCGACCGCAAGCTGGAGGCGCACGGGATCGGACGGTCGGAGTTCGACGTCCTCGGTGCTCTGGCCAGGTCGGATCGTCCACTGCGTGCCAGTGAGGTGGTGTCGACGACGATGCTCAGCGGGGCGTCGATCACCAAGATCAGCGAGGCGCTCTCGCGACGCGGACTGCTTGCGCGACGAAAGTCCGAGCGCGACGGCAGGGTGGTCCTGCTGGAACTGACCGAGGAGGGACGGGCGCTGGTCGACGCCGAACTTCCCAACAGGCTCGCCGACGACGCCGACGTCCTCTCCCCGTTGAGCGCAGACGAACGCGCACAACTCGTCGACCTCCTGCGGCGGATCTCGGCGGATCTGGCCGAGTGAGGTGTGACCCGATTGTCAACGTCGACAACGGGTAATGGAACATTGTGCGTAGTTGCGTCCACCGCCGTCTCGGCGGAACAACACGAGGAGTGCAGATGCCAGGGGTGAGCCACAGCGCGGTGATCGATGTGCCACGTCAGAGGGTGTTCGACTACGTCAACGACTACAACAATGTGCCCGACTACATGTTCGGGATCACTCGGTTCGATCCGACCACCGACCACACGTCCGGTCTCGGCGCGACGTTCAACGCGGAGATGAGTGTGGGGCCGAAGGTGCTAAAGTCCACGGTCGAGACCAAGGAATGGGTCGACGGTGAGCTGATCGCCCTCGTGTCCGTCGACGGCTTTCCCGCGAACACGACCTGGCGATTCGCCGACGCCGATGGTGGAACGAGGGTTGAGGTCGAGTTCCAGTACAAACTGCCGGGCGGGCTCAGCGGGCGTGCGCTCGGTGCGATTCTCGAGCCGTTCGTCGGCCAGGCGATCAAGCAGACCGACAACAACCTGCGGTCGCAGCTCGTCTGACGCCTCGGCTCCGAGTTGCGTGGGACCCTCGGGGGCATTTTTGTACCCGTGTGTCCCACACAACTTGGGCCTGTGGATAGATTTTCGGCGTCGCGTCGAATGTGCGACATCCTGAGCGGGTGCGATCCGACGAGGGGTGGCTGGCGCTCGCGCACCGGCAGGAGAACATTGCGACACGTGCGCAGCTCGCTGAGGTAGGCGTCGACAAGCGAACCGTGCGGCGGCGAGTCGGCCGCGGTGAGTGGAAGGCATTCGGTCCGCGAGTTCTGATGCTCGCTCCAGGTGCTCCGAGCGAGTCGCAGCGCGTCTGGATTGGCGCGCTACATCCCTGTGGCACAACAGCTCTGGCGGGCCGCGCCGCTCTTGCGGTGCATGGGTTGAAGGGCTGGGAGGATGGGCCGGTCGTGTTCCTCGTCGGAGCAGACGATCGCAGCGCGCGGAGGGCACCCGACGGAATCGACTACGTCCGTACTCGCCACGACCTGACCTCGCTCTCCGTGCAACGCGCGGGTATGACAACGCTGCGGATCGAGCCCGCGACCCTCACATTGGCTTCCGCCCTCAACGCCGGTGCGTGGGGTGAGCATGCATCGGCACGGTCGGCCGGTGGTCTTCTTGCCGCCGTCGTGCAACAGCGACTGACCACGGCCGAGGGGCTGCTCACCTGGTGCGACAAGCTGCCACGGCTGCGTCACAAACCTCTCCTGCGCGGATTTCTCGACGACATTGCGGGCGGCTCGGAGTCGATGGCCGAAATCGACCTGGTCACGATGTGCCGTGACTTCTCCCTGCAGCAGCCCGTGCGTCAGCGGGCTCGCACCGACAGTGATGGTCGACGCCGCTACACCGACGGCGAATGGGATCTGCCGGACGGATCGACGGTGGTGCTCGAGGTCGACGGGTCCTTTCACAGGGACCACTCGTCGTGGGAGGCCGATCTACGTCGGCAGCGCCGTTTGTCTGCTCCTGGCCGCCGCCAACTGCGGTGTACCGCCGTCGAGTTGCGTACGGAGCCCGAAGAAGTGGTCAAGGATCTCGTGGCGGCCGGAGTGCCGCGGATCTGAGTCGAGGCGCCGAGTTGCGTGGGATCCTCGGGGGCATTTTTGTACCCGTGCGTCCCACGCAACTACCTGCACACCGGCCGGAGGCCGGCGAGGATGTCACTGTGCCCCCGGCAGGAATCGAACCTGCGACACCCGCTTTAGGAGAGCGGTGCTCTATCCACTGAGCTACGAGGGCGGGTCGTGAAGACCGACGCAGGAAGTCTACGCGACGGGCCGATCCCCGATCGGAGCGGGAGTCGGTGCGCCAGGTCGGGCTTGTCTGAGGTGCTTCTGGTCTCGCGGTCGCAGCGAGACGATACGGTGAAGCGGTGACACCAGCTCAGCTCACCGTTCTCGTGACCGGCGCGACCAGTGGAATCGGCGAAGAGGTGGCGCGGCAGTTCGCCTCCGCCGGCCATCGAGTCTTCGGCACCAGTCGACACCCCGACAAGGTGGCCGATCCGATTCCCGGCGTGACCTACGTTCGTCTCGACAACGCCGACTACGAGAGCGCCACGGAGTGTGCCCACGAGGTCGGCGACGTCGACATCCTGATCAACAATGCGGGCGAGTCGCAGGCGGGCGCGCTCGAGGACACGCCGATCAGTGCTGTCGAAGATCTGTTCCGTGTCAACGTGTTCGGTCCGATCGCGCTGACCAAGGCCGTGCTCCCGGGTATGCGTGAGCGGCGTCGAGGAACGGTCGTGATGGTTGGGTCGATGCTGTCGAGCTTCCCGGTGGCGTTCCGATCCAACTATGCCGCAACGAAATCGGCACTGAAAGCGTATGCGTTCGCGACTCGACGTGAGGTCGCACCGTACGGGATTCGGATGATCAGCGTCGAACCGGGAACGATCGCCACCGGCATCGGTGACCGGCGCAGCATCTACATCGGCGAGAACTCGCCCTACCGCGACGAGTACGAGACCCTCGCGGCCGCAACGCGACACAATGAAGAAGAGGGCATCAGTGGGGTCGAGATGGCGGCCGTCATCGTCGACGCCGCGCTGGCTGAGCATCCGAAGCCGTTCTACGCCAAGGGCAACTCTGCAGGCCTCGTGTTCCTGATGCGACGTCTGCTGCCGCGGCAGTTCATCCTCGACATGACCGCCCGCAAACACGGTCTACGGCGCGTGAAGATCTGATTCGACGATGCGAATAACGTTGCGGGTCATCGGGATCGGTCCTGGTGATCCACGGCAGATCACGCTCCAGGCGATCGATGCGATGTCCGACGTCGAGGTGTTCGTCGCGCTGGAGAAGGGGAGTGCGAAGACGGGGCTGCTCGACGCTCGGAAGGAGATCCTTGCGCGCCATGCCAATTCGTCGCATCGGCTCATCGAGATCGCTGACCCGCCGCGTGATCGCACGCCGGCGGACTACGACGCCGAAGTGCGACGGTGGCACGCGGCACGAGCCGATCTGATCGCTGCCGCGCTGCGTGACGAACTGCCCGACGGGGGAGTCGCGGCGTTCCTGGTCTGGGGCGACCCGGCGCTGTACGACAGCACGCTGCGCATCGTCGACGATCTGTCCGAACGGTCCGATCTGACCCTCGACGTCGAGGTCATCCCGGGCGTGACGAGCGCCAGTGCGCTGACCGCGGCGCACGGAATCGTCGCCAACCGGATCGGCGAACCCATTCACATCACGACGGGTCGTCGGCTCGCGGAGACGCCGCCTGGCGTCGACTCCAACCAGATCGTGATGCTCGACGCCGACCTCGCGTTCCGGCAGACAGCAGACCCCGACGATCACATCTGGTGGGGCGCCTATTTGGGTACCGCGGACGAGATCCTGATCAGTGGTCGGGTGGGTGACGTGGGTGAGCGCATCGCCGCGGAACGCGCTGCGGCCCGCGAGCGCGTCGGCTGGATCATGGACATCTACCTGCTGCGCAAACAGCGCTGAGCTGGGTGGGCGCGTGTGGGTGGTCTCGACACGCCGCTCGTTCCTCGCGGCTGCTCGACCAGCGGTGACGGTGCTCGATCAGCGTGTGGGGCGCGCGACCCGCGGTAAGGGCGCTCGACCAGCGGAGGGGCCGCTCGATCGGCGGAGACTCACCAGATCCGGGTGAGGACGGCGAGTAGGTCGTCGGCGATCTCGGATCGGCAGATGACGAAGTCGGGCATGTACGGGCGTGGACGGTTGTAGAGGATGGGCGAGCCGTCGAGGCGGCTGCAGTGAAGCCCCGCGGCAAGCGCAACGCCGACCGGGGCGCAGTTGTCCCACTCGTATTGGCCGCCCGAGTGGACGTAGGCGTCGACGTCGCCGCGGACCACGGCCATCGCCTTGGCGCCCGCCGACCCGATCTCGACCGGCGCCAGACCGAGCGCACGCGATACCGCGGCCACCTCATACGTGCCGCCCCAACGGGACACGGCCATGCGGTGTCGTAGCGGGCCGCTTGTGGGTTCCACGGTGTCGGTGCGGAACAACTCGCCGGTCGCGGGCAGCGAGACCGCCGCCGCTGTCACCACGCCGGACTCGGTGAGCGCGACATGGACTGCCCAGTCGGCAGTGCCGGAAGCGAACTCGCGCGTGCCGTCGAGCGGGTCGATGATCCAGACACGATCGGCGCTCGCGCGGTCGCCGACGTCGTCGGCCTCCTCGGAGAGCACAGCGTCGGAGCCGCGATGTCGACGCAGGACCTGTGCGATCCACGCCTGGGCCATCGCGTCGCCGAGGTCGCCGAGTTGTCGACCACCCAGCAACTGTCCCGAGCGCACTCCGACGAGGATCTCACCTGCCCCGACCGCGATCCGAGCGGCGAGCTCGGCGTCGGAATGTGCGGAGATCATGCACTTACTAGAGCACACTGGAGGCATGCCTGAGCTGCCCGAGGTCGCCGCCATCGCCGATTACGTCGACGAGCACGCTGCCGGCTTCCCGATCCGTCGTGTCGACGTCGCGTCGTTGTCGGTACTGAAAACAGCAGATCCGCCGTACACCGCGTTGATCGGGCGCATCGTCGACTCCGCGTCGCGGATCGGCAAATACCTCGTCATCACGACGATTCCCGGCAGTGCCGAACAGGTCGACGAACCGACGATCAGCCTGGTTGTCCACCTGTCGCGCGCGGGGTGGCTGCGCTGGAGCGAGGATCTCTCGCCGCGACCGCTACGTCCCGGCGGCAAGAGCCCGATCGCGCTACGCGTGCACTGCGGGTTGCCCGGAGAAGGCTTCGACGTCACCGAGGCCGGCACCCAGAAGCGACTGGCGGTCTGGGTGGTCCGCGACGCCGCCGACGTCGATCGCATCGCGTCACTCGGCCCGGATGCGATGGCGGTGACTCGCGACGAACTCGCGGAAATCCTGCGCGGCACGTCGGGCCGAATCAAGAACGTCCTGACCGATCAGCGGGTGATCGCCGGGATCGGAAACGCCTACTCCGACGAGATCCTGCACACCGCAAAGCTTTCGCCGTTCGCGTCGTCGAAAACACTGTCCGACGCCCAGATCGACACCCTCTACGAGTCGATGCGGGCTGTGCTCACCGACGCGACTGGGCGGCTCGAAGGTCTCGGCGTCGCAAAACTGAAGTCGGAGAAGCGAACCGGGCTACGCGTACACGCACGTACCGGGATGCCGTGTCCGGTGTGCGGCGACACGATCCGGGAAGTCAGTTTCACCGACAGGTCATTCCAGTACTGCCCGACGTGTCAGACGGGCGGGAAGGTGCTCGCGGACCGTCGGATGTCGCGGCTGCTCAAGTGACGGACGCCCAGTCGGCAACGCTGTCCGCGCGGCTGCGGGCGGCGGGCTGTGTGTTCGCGGAAGAGGAGGCGGCCGTTCTGTTCGACGCCGCGCGCGACGTCGAACATCTGGAAGAGATGGCCGTGCGGCGTTGTGCTGGTGAGCCGCTCGAGCATGTGGTGGGTACGGTCCGGTTCGGTTCGGTCGATCTGCACGTGGGGCCGGGGGTGTTCATTCCTCGACAGCGCTCGCTGTTGCTCGCGCGGGTTGCCGCGGAGGCAATCGCGTCACGTCACGTCGAACAACCCGTGGTGGTCGAGGCGTATTGCGGGGTCGCGCCGATCGCGGTGGCGGTGGCAGACGGGACGGTCGGCGCGCGCATCCACGCCGTCGACATCGACCCGACGGCGCTGGACTACGCGCGCCGCAACCTCCCCATAGACGCGCACGCTCACCTCGGCGACGGACTGTCGACGTTGCCGCGGCAGCTACGGGGAGCCGTGGACGTGATCGCCGCGGTACCGCCCTACGTTCCCGACGGTGCCGTCGACCTCTTGCCGCATGAAACCGAACACGAACCTCAGGCCGCGCTCCTCGCTGGTCACGAAGGCCTCGACCACATTCGCCGACTCGTCGCCGACGCCCCGATCTGGCTCGCCGACGGTGGCGCGCTGCTGATGGAGATGAACGCCGCGCAGGCAGAGCAGATCCTCGCCCAGCACAGTGACAAGTGGGCCGACTCCGAGCGGATCGTCGGCCATGACGGTCAGACCGCGGTGGTACGGCTCGTTCGACGTTCCCGCGCGCCGGGGTAGGTTGTCCTGCGTGACGACCCGACAGAAAATACTCATCACCGGCGCGAGCTCGGGGCTCGGCGAGGGGATGGCCCGTGAGTTCGCTGCGCGCGGCCGTTCGCTGGCCCTGGCCGCCCGACGCCTCGACCGCCTCGAGGCTCTCGCCGACGAACTCCGGCCGAGTGCGTCGCAGGTCGCGGTCAGCGCACTCGACGTCACCGACTTCGACGCCGTGCCCGTCGTCTTCGGTGAGCTGCGCGACGAACTCGGCGGTCTCGACCGCGTGATCGTGAACGCGGGGCTGGGCAAGGGTGCCCCGATCGGCACGGGCAAGGCGCACGCCAACATCGAGACCGTGCAGACCAACCTCGTCGGTGCGCTCGCACAGGCCGAGGCGGCGATGGAGATCTTCCGCGCGCAGAATTACGGCCATCTGGTGCTGGTCAGCTCGATCAGCGGAATCCGTGGACTTCCCAAGGCGCAGACCGCGTACTCGGCGTCGAAAGCCGGTGTCACGGCGATCGGGCAGGGTCTGCAGGCAGAACTCGTCAACTCGCCGATCACGGTCTCGGTCGTCGCGCCCGGCTACATCGAGACCGACATCAATCGCGGCGTGAAAACCGCGCTGATGGCCGACACGGAGTCCGGCGTCGCGGCGATGGTCACGGCCATCGAGGCCGAGAAGGGGTACTCGCCGGTGCCTGCGTGGCCGTGGACTCCGATTGCCGCGGCGCTGAAGTATCTGCCCGGGTTCGTCACGCGTCGGATGATTTGACCGAATCGGTACGTCGCGCAACGGCTTTCGCGAGTTCGACGACGAAGAAGATCACGATGGCCAATCCGATGGTGACGCCCCAACCGACGACGGTGAGCGGGGCGGAGCCGAACCACGTGTGCATGAACGGTGCGTAGATGAACACCAACTGCAGCACGATGAGCGCTGCCGAGGTGTACCACACCATCGGATTGCCGCGCAGCGCACCGACTTCGAGGCTCGACCCGCTGAGGTAGCGGCAGTTGAACAGGTAGGCGA
>NZ_LZMO01000206.1:0-27411 GCF_001665715.1 Gordonia sp. 852002-10350_SCH5691597 | reverse complement strand
TGCTCGGCGACGCCGCCGATCACGCCGACAAGGTCGTGACCACCGCGGAGTCGGAGTCCGATGCCATGCTCGCGCACGCCCGCGCCGAGGCCGACCGCCTTCTTGCCGACGCCAAGGCGCAGGCCGACCGGATGGTCGACGAGGCCAGCGCGCACGGCAAGAACCTGGTCGACGAGGCCAGCGCGGAAGCTCACCGGCTGTCGACGAGCGCGGCGCGCGAGTTCGACGCCGTCACCGGGCGTGCGCGAGCATGGCATCGGACTCCGACTCCGCGGTGGTCACGACCTTGTCGGCGTGATCGGCGGCGTCGCCGAGCATGTTCTCGCGCTGGTCGAGAACGTCCTGAGCGTCGTCGAGCTCGCCCGGAATCGAATCCTTGATGTCGTCGAGCAGCTCGAGGACATCTCCACGCGGCACGACACAGCCGGCCGTCATGGGAACGCTTCGTGCCTCTTCGACGATGGCCACGAGTTCGTCGAGAGCTTCAAATACCCGGTACACAGCTACCCCAATCCGGCTCATGCCATTACTTGTCAGTGAGACCTGTGTCGTGGTGACGCGGGTCCGTCTGAGACTGATGTGACTATTGTGCCGAATGTGATCGCTGGGATTATGGAGCCGGATGATATGGGCGTGTCGCCTGTGGCATTTGTGGCGACGGGTCAGCAGTGAACGTCAGACTGTCCGCTCCCCCGCCAGGACCGCCTCGAGGCGACGATAGATGTGCGGTGCAAGGTACGGCGACGCGTCGCCACCGAGCTTCGCCACCTCTTTGACCAGCGAACTCGAGACGTGCGCGAAGCGCGGATCGGTGAGCATGAAGACCGTCTCGACGTCGGCCAGCTCGCGATTCATCTGTGCCATCGGGAGCTCATAGTCGAAGTCGACACCCGAGCGCAGCCCCTTCACCAGGACTCCGATGTTCTTCTCGGTCAGATAGTCGACGAGCAAACCGGTCCATCGGTCGACGCGGACGTTTGGCAGATCGGCACAGTCCTGCTCGATCAGCGCGATGCGCTCGTCGATGCTGAACAGGCCGTGCTTGTTGGGATTGACCACGACGAGAACCACGATCTCGTCGAAGGCCGACGCCGCACGTTCGACGATGTACCGATGTCCCCTGGTGAACGGGTCGAAGGAACCTGGGATCACTGCGCTGCTCATGGCGTAAACCTACCGATCTCCACGCGCGTCTCCCCGTAGACCTTCTCGACGATGAGATCGAACTCGTCGGGCCACGTCGGCGCCGACGACCGCGCGTCGCGTTCGACGACGACGAGCGCGTCGTCCGCGAGCCACCCGTCGGCACTCAAGCGCTCGAGATCGGCCTCGACGTCTGCCGTGTCCAGCGCGTACGGAGGATCGGAGAACACCAGGTCGAACGGCTCGCCGGCTCTGGATGCCGCGAGATACGAGCCGACCGAGGACGTCACCACGTCGGATCGACCAGACAGCTCGAGCGAGCGCAGGTTCGCGGCGATGACCGAGGTGGCCCGCTTTCGACTGTCCACCAGGACGGCCGTCGCCGCACCGCGTGAGAGAGCCTCGATCGCGAGCGCCCCCGAGCCGGCATAGAGGTCGAGGACGCGCGCGTCGTCGAAGTCGATGCGCGCGGCGAGCGCACTGAACAGAGCCTCGCGCACCCTGTCGGAGGTCGGGCGGGTGCCGTCGTCTGGCACGGTCAGCCGTCGCCCGCCGAGAGCGCCTGCGATGATCCTCGTCATCGTTCGTATTCTGCTCGCGCTACTCGCCCGATGAGAACGCCGGGTCTCGGCCATCCGACACCGACAAATCACACAAACGTGACCCCTATCACAATCGGGCGTTGAACAGCGCCGACGCCGGGGTTTCGGTGTCCGATTCCAGCAGCAGCATGACTTCGCCGACACACATTGTTAACGTCAGGAACGTTATGAGCCCCTCCTCAACGAGAACGGCCCCATCAACTGTCCTGACGATCGACTATCGGACGCCGACGGTGTCCGACGGAACCAGACTCTGGGAAATTGCCTCGGATTCACAGGTTCTCGACGTCAACTCGAGTTATGCCTATGTGCTGTGGTGCCACGACTTCGCCGACACCTCGATTGTCGCCGAAGTCGACGGTCGCGCAGTCGGTTTCGTCACCGGTTATCGACGCCCCGCTGACCCGTCGACCCTCATGGTCTGGCAGGTCGCCGTCGACGACGACTTCCGCGGACACGGAATCGCAGCAAAGATGCTGCACCAGTTGTTCGATCGTGTCCGGCGCAGTTCGGTGGTGGCCATGCACACCACCATCAGCCCCGACAACGTTGCGTCACAACGTCTTTTCGCGTCGGTCGCACGAGATCGCGGCTTGGACTTCGTTCGCCGCGACCTGTTCGCCGTCGACGATTTCCCGGATGCGCACCAGCCGGAGGATCTCTACATGCTCGAGCCGAAGGTCGGCGAGCCCTAGTACTTCTAGCGCGGGGTTTTCTCACCGGCGGACGTGTTGCCCGCCGGTACGTTCTCGCCGGTAGCGGCTAGCACCGGCTTTACGACGAACGGTCGTCGGCGAGACGATCCGCGACGCAGAGCCGTTGCGCCCGAACACAACGCGCATGCGTCGAACAGTGGCGCGCCGCGAAAGTGAACGCGTACATGCGCGTCCCCACAGCACTTCTCGAGAGCTTGGCTCCGAAGTGACTGTGGCCCAGAGTTTTCCCACATTGGAGGATGCACGATGCAACTTCTCGAGACCACCATCGACGACTCGGTCTTCACCCAGAACGAGTCCGAGGTCCGCAGCTACTGCCGCAACTGGCCGACCGTGTTCGGTCGCGCGCGTGGCTCGTGGATCACCGACACCGAGGGCCGCGAATACCTCGACTTTTTCGCGGGCGCAGGCGCCCTCAACTACGGGCACAACCATCCGGTCCTGAAAGAGGCTCTCCTCGAGTACATCTCGGCGGACGGCATCACCCACGGGCTCGACATGGCGACCGTCGCCAAGGGGCAGTTCCTGGAGACGTTCCACGACAAGATCCTGGCGCCCCGTGACCTCGACTACAAGGTCCAGTTCCCCGGACCGACCGGCACCAACGCCGTCGAGTCGGCGCTGAAGCTGGCTCGCAAAGTGACCGGCCGCGAGTCGATCGTCAGCTTCACCAATGCTTTTCACGGCATGACGCTGGGATCGCTCTCAGTGACCGGCAACTCCATGAAGCGCGCGGGCGCGGGCATCCCACTCGTGCACGCCACGCCGATGCCGTTCGACAACTACCTCGACGGCACCGTCGAGGACTTCAGTTGGTTCGAGCGCGTGCTCGAGGACTCGGGCAGCGGTCTGAACACCCCGGCCGCCGTCATCGTCGAGACGGTGCAGGGTGAGGGCGGCGTCAACGTCGCGCGCGCCGAGTGGCTGCGCGGACTTGCCGAGTTGTGCAAGCGCCGCGACATCCTGCTGATCGTCGACGACGTCCAGATGGGTTGTGGCCGTACGGGTGAGTTCTTCTCCTTCGAGGAGGCAGGTATCAAGCCGGACATCGTCACTATGTCGAAGTCGATCAGCGGTTACGGACTGCCGATGGCACTTGTGTTGATTCGTCGTGACCTCGACGTCTGGGCGCCCGGCGAGCACAACGGCACGTTCCGCGGCAACAACCCCGCGTTCATCACCGCCACCAAGGCCATCAACGAGTTCTGGTCCGACGACCAGCTCACCCGCGACGTCCACCGCAAGGGACGCCAGATCGACGAGGTCTTCTCGACGCTGTCGGAACGCCACGAAGGCTTGTCGACGCGAGGACGCGGCATGGTGCGAGGCCTCGTCTTCGAGGAGCCGACGCTCGCGGCCAAGGCGTGCGCCCGGGCCTTCGGGTCCGGACTGCTCGCCGAGACGTCGGGACCGTCGGACGAAGTTGTGAAACTTCTTCCGCCACTGAATATTTCCACCGAAGAACTTGACCGCGGACTCGGCATTCTCGTCGATTCCGTGGAGGAGGTGATCGCATGATCGTCCGTACCACCAACGAAATCACCGGCACCGAGCGCGAAGTCGCCGATCCCAAGGGCAACTGGGTCTCCAAGCGCATCGTCCTCGGCGGCGATGGCGTCGGATTCTCGTTCCACGAGACCACCATCAACGCCGGCAGCGTCAACGAGTTCCACTACGCCAACCACATCGAAGCGGTGTGGCTGGTGGAGGGTGAGGGAACCCTGCTCGATCGCGAGACCGGGCAGACCTATCCCCTGGCCGCTGGGTCGATGTACCTGCTCAACGGACACGAGCGCCACACGGTGACGGCTGAGACGCAGATGCGCATGCTCTGCGTGTTCAACCCGCCGGTCGTCGGCACCGAGGTACATGACGAGAACGGCATCTACCCGCTCGTCACCGTCCCGGAGCAACCGAACGGCAAGCACGCGAACGCCTGATCGCGCGAGCAACACTCCGCCTGCGGGCCCCGCACTCCCCATTGGGAGCTGGGGCCCGCAGGCGTCTGTGCCACCCCGTCTGCGCTCCCATCTTCGCCGTCTGAAGCCTCGACCGCGCCTGAGGTCTGCGACGCGGCGCTAACCTGGATGTATGCGCACGCGGTTACAGATCGGCTGGACGCCGGCCGAACCGACACCTCTCGACGACGATCTCGACGCCCGCGTCGACCAGATGCGCCGACTGCTCGACGGCCGACGCGTCGTCGCGCTGACCGGCGCGGGTATCTCCACGGACTCGGGCATCCCCGACTACCGCAGTCCCGGCGCACCGGTTCGGACGCCGATGACGCTGGAGATGTTCCTGTCGTCGCCGGACTTCCGACGCCACTATTGGGCGCGCAATCACCTGGGTTGGCGACATATGGACGCCGCCCGACCCAACGCGTCGCATCGTGTGCTCTCCGAGTTGCAACGCCGCGGTGTGCTGACGACGGTCATCACGCAGAACGTCGACATGCTGCACACCAAGGCGGGTACACGCGGGGTGATCGAACTGCACGGCTGTTATGGACGCGTGCGCTGCCTCGACTGCGGCGAGACCATCTCTCGTCGACGCCTCGCCGACACCCTCGAATCGCTCAATCCCGGATTCGTCGATCGTGTCTCCGGCCGCGGCGCGATCGAGGTGGCGCCGGACGCCGACGTGACACTCGACGACACAAGCGACTTCGTCGTCGCCGACTGCGCGGCGTGCGGCGGAACCCTGAAACCCGACATCGTCTACTTCGGCGAGAATGCGTCGAAAACCACCGTGCAGCAAGCGTTCTCGGCAGTCGACGACGCCGACGCGATGATCGTCGTCGGCTCGTCGCTCACCGTGATGTCGGGGCTACGATTCGCCCGGCACGCACACCGCACCGGTAAACCTCTCGTGGTGATCAACCGCGGCAGCACGCGCGCCGACGACATCGCCGACCTCAAGATCGATCACTACTGCGCCGAGGTGCTGGCCGAACTCACGCCGTTGGCGGCCTGATGGCGGGATAGACCCGACTGCCTGATCGGCTCAGACGGCAACCAGGTCGTCGGCGTGAATCACGGGGCGGTGCAACTCATTCGGTAGTTCCGACGTCGACCGCCCGACCATGCGGGCGACGTCGTCGGAGTCATAGCTACTGACGCCTCTCGCGCGCACGGTGCCGTCAGTGTCGACCAATTCGACGACGTCGCCGTCGTAGAAGCGCCCTCGGACCCCGACGACCCCCGCACCGAGCAGCGAGCGCCGCCTGCGTGCGACAGCCGCGACTGCGCCGTCGTCGAGCACGATCTGTCCCCGTGCGTCGGCGGCATGCCTGACCCAGAAACGCCTGGCGGACAAGCGTTCCGGGCGCGCCGCGAACACCGTGCCGACCGATCCGTCGCCGAGCGCGCGGTCGGCGTCTGCGGCGGCGGCCAGCAGGACCGGAACGCCCGCGTCGGCCGACAGTCGCGCTGCGGCGAGCTTCGACGCCATGCCGCCGGTGCCCAATGTGCCGCCGGAGCCCGCGATCACACCGTCGAGATCCTCGGGCCCGTTGACCTCGTCGATGAATCGCGCACGCTCACCGTCGGGGCCGATCTTGCGCGGATCACCGTCGTAGAGTCCGTCGACGTCGGAGAGCAGCATGAGTGCGTCGGCGCCCGCGAGGTGCGCAACGAGCGCGGCAAGACGGTCGTTGTCGCCGAAGCGAATCTCGTTGGTGGCCACCGTGTCGTTCTCGTTGACGACGGCGACAGCGTGCAGCGTGCGCAGCCGGTTGAGCGTCCGTTGCGCGTTCGCGTGATGGGCACGGTTGGAGATGTCGTCGGCGGTCAGCAGTACCTGACCGACGGTCCGGCCGTAGCGGTGAAACGACGTGCCCCACGCGTGCGCCAATGCCAACTGGCCGACGCTTGCCGCAGCCTGTTTGGTTGCGAGGTCGGTCGGTCGCTTCTTCAGACCGAGCGGCGCGATACCCGCGCCGATGGCACCCGACGACACCACGATGACGTCCGAACCAGCTCGCATCCGGGCTTCGAGTGCATCGGTGAGCCGATCGAGCCGGTCACAGTCGAGTCCGCTGTCGAGGTCGGTGATCGCCGACGACCCGATCTTCACGACGATGCTGCGAGCCGCAGCGATCGATTCGCGAACGTCACTCACCGTCGGTCTCGTCCTGCAGTCCACGACGCAGACGTCGCGCTTCCTTACGTTCGGCGGCACCCACACGCTCCGACCGATCAAGCCGAATGTCGGTGCCGCGCCCGGTGATCGGCACATCGTCGCCCATCGGGGTCGTCGGCTCCCAGTCGAAGCTGACGTCGCCGATGGTGACCGGCGCGCCCGGCTCCGCACCGAGGCGGACCAACTCGTCCTCGACGCCGAGACGGTTGAGACGGTCGGCGAGGTAGCCGACGGCCTCGTCGTTGTCGAACTGCGTTTGCGCGATCCAGCGCTCAGGCCGCGTACCGCGCACGATGAAACCACCGGGCGTGGCGGGATCGGCGACGACCGTGAAACCGCTGTCGTCGATGGCCTTCGGACGGATCACGGGACGGCGAGCGGCGGGCTTCGGATGTGCCTCGCGGTACTCGTCGACCATCGTGGCGAGCGCGTCGGTCAGTTCCTTGAGCCCCTGATGCGCGACCGCGGAGATCCGGTATACGGGCCAACCACGTTCTGCGAGTTCGGGTTCGACGAGATCGGCCAGTTCGTTGGCCTCGGGCACGTCGGTCTTGTTCAGGATCACCACGCGCGGGCGCTCGGCGAGGTCGCCGAGGCCATGATCGGTGTGCAGAGCAGGTTCGTACGCGGCGAGTTCGGCCTCGAGCGCGTCGATATCGGAGATCGGATCACGACCCGGCTCCAGCGTGGCGAGGTCGACGACGTGCGCGAGCACAGCGCAGCGTTCGAGATGCCGTAGGAATTCCAGCCCGAGGCCCCGACCACTCGACGCGCCGGGTATCAGCCCCGGCACGTCGGCGATGGTGAACACACCACCTGCGGTCTGCACGACGCCGAGGTTGGGCTGCAGTGTGGTGAACGGGTAGTCGGCGATCTTCGGCTTGGCCGCGGACAGAACCGACACCAACGACGACTTACCCGCCGACGGGAAGCCGACGAGTCCGACGTCGGCGACGGACTTCAGTTCGAGGACGAGGTCGCGGTGCTGCCCCTCCTCACCGAGGAGTGCGAATCCCGGCGCCTTGCGCGCCTTGGACGCCAGCGCTGCATTGCCGAGCCCGCCGCGTCCGCCCGAGGCGGCGTCGAACGTCGTACCCTCCCCGACCAGGTCGGCAAGGATCGTTCCGTTCTCATCGAGCACGACGGTGCCGTCCGGCACGTGTAGGACCAGATCGTCGCCATTGGCGCCGCTACGGTGATCGCCCATGCCGGGCGTCCCGTTACCCGCCTTGGCGTGCGGCCGGAAGTGGAAATCGAGCAGTGTGTGCACCTGAGGGTCGACGACGAGCGTCACGGACCCACCGTTGCCACCGTTGCCACCGTCAGGGCCGCCGAGCGGCTTGAACTTCTCCCGATGCACCGACGAACAGCCGTGGCCACCATTGCCCGCAGCGACGTGAATCGTCACCCGGTCGACGAACCGCGACATGACGTCCTTTCTCGTTCGTAGGCCGTGAGCGCGGGTCGCGCTGTCGGGCCGTCGAACCTGATCTTCTCGTTGTAGAAATACAACCTCGTTGTAGAAATACAACCTCGTTGTAGAAATACAACAGGGCGGGCCGGGTGCATATGCCACTGGCCCGCCCTGTCGTTGAGAGCTGTGCTCGAAAACCGCTAGGTCAGGCCTGTGCGGTCTCCGGAACGATGTTCACGGTTTTGCGGCCGCGCTTGGTGCCGAACTGCACCGCGCCCGACTCGAGAGCGAACAGGGTGTCGTCGCCACCGCGACCGACGTTGACGCCCGGGTGGAACTTGGTGCCGCGCTGGCGGATCAGGATCTCGCCTGCGCTGACCTGCTGGCCACCGAAGCGCTTCACGCCGAGGCGCTGCGCGTTGGAATCGCGACCGTTGCGCGAACTGGACGCGCCCTTCTTGTGTGCCATTTTCTCGTCCTCCTGGCTACCTGAGTGTGTTGCAGTTGGGGATCAGGGGCTTGGCCCCGGAAATTACTTGATACCGGTGACCTTGAGGACCGTCAGCTTCTGACGGTGACCCTGGCGCTTGTGGTAGCCGGTCTTGTTCTTGAACTTGTGGATGCGGATCTTGGGGCCCTTGACGTGCTCGACCACCTCGCCGGTGACCGAGATCTTGGCGAGCTTGTCCGCATCGGTGGTCAGGGTCGAGCCGTCGACGACAAGCGCCACGGGCAGGCTCACGCTGCTGCCGGGCTCGCTGTCGATCTTCTCGACCTTCACAATGTCGCCCTCAGCGACCTTGTACTGCTTACCGCCGGTCTTGACGATCGCGTACGTTGCCATCGAAGCTGTCCTCTTACTCATCATCGGGCTCGCTGCGCGTACGTCGCGCACGAGCGTTGTGGGTGTGTGCGTCCCGGTGCGGGCCGCACGGCATCGGGCATTGCTGCCCGGGATGCTCACGGATCACACCAGAGGGCCTGTCCGCGGGTCTCGTCAGCAGTGCTCATCGCATGACCGGCACAGCTCGAACCCTCCGCGGAAGGCGACCAATCAAGATTACGGGACCGGTCGCCGCTGGGTCAAACTCGCCATATCATGCCGGGCCTGCCGACGTGGTGGTCAGTCCTCCACAGGCGGTCCAGCGGCACGTCCGGCCGTGCGCCTACGTGGTCGACGTCGCACCGCAACGGTGGTCGGCGACGACGAGACCGGGCCGAACGTGGTCAACGGCGCACTCGTGGGCGCATCGTCTGCGAGCACCACCGGCTCGGCCGCTCCGGTCGGCGACGCCGCCCGACGAACCGCACGGCGTCGACGCTTCGGCGCCTCTGCCCCGTTGGTCGACTGTGCGTCCTGTCCTGCCGGCTGTGCACTCTCTCCGGTCGACTGTGCGTCCTGTCCGGTCGTCTGTGCGTCCTGTCCGGTCGACTGGGCGTCCTGACCCGCCGACTGTGCGTCCTGACCCGTCGACTGTGCGTCTGCCGAGCCATTCGACGACGACTCGTCATCGACAACGACTGCCTCGACGTCGATGACCTCGCCGTCCTCGTCGTGCGTGTGGGCCGCCATCGCGCGGAACATCGGGTGCTCCGCCGGGTTGTGAGCGGGCTTCTGCTCGGCCGGTTCCGCCTTCTTCTTGTTGCGTCGCGAGCGCTTCGAGCCGGTGTTCTCCGACTTTGCGCCGTCGTCGGACGTCACCTCGACAGGACTCGAATGCACGATGATCCCGCGGCCGCCGCACGTCGTGCAGGTCGTCGAGAAAGCTTCGAGCAGGCCGGTACCGAGGCGCTTACGTGTCATCTGCACGAGGCCGAGCGATGTCACCTCGGACACCTGATGGCGCGTGCGATCGCGCGACAACGCCTCCGTGAGTCGACGCAGCACCAGGTCGCGGTTGGATTCGAGCACCATGTCGATGAAGTCGACGATGATCATGCCGCCGATATCGCGCAGACGCATCTGCCGCACGATCTCTTCGGCCGCCTCGAGGTTGTTGCGGGTCACCGTCTCTTCGAGGTTGCCCCCGGAGCCGGTGAACTTGCCCGTATTGACGTCGACGACGGTCATCGCCTCGGTGTGCTCGATGATCAGCGTGCCGCCCGACGGCAGCCACACCTTGCGGTCGAGTGCCTTGGCGAGTTGCTCGTCGATGCGGTGCACGACGAAGGAGTCCGGTGCGTCGGCGCGCGGACGCTCGAAGCGCTCCACCCGATCCATGAGGTCGGGCGCAACCGAGCTCACGTAACCCTCGACGAGGTTCCACGCCTTATCGCCTTCGACGACGAGCTTCTTGAAGTCCTCGTTGAACAGGTCGCGGACCACGCGGACCAGCAGGTCGGGCTCCTCGTAGAGCGCGCGCGGCGACACCGATCCCTTGTTGGCCTTGCCGAACGCCTCATCGATCGACTTCCACTGCTTCTCGAGTCGCTCGATGTCGGCAGCGAGGTCGTCGGCGCTCACACCCTCCGACGCGGTACGGATGATGACACCCGCATCGTCGGGGACCAGCTTGGCGAGGATCTGCTTGAGCCGCTTGCGCTCGACGTCGGGAAGCTTGCGGCTGATACCGGTCGACGTTCCACCCGGCACGTAGACCAGGTAGCGACCGGCCAGCGAGATCTGCGTGGTCAGTCGAGCGCCCTTGTGCCCGACCGGGTCCTTGCTGACCTGCACGAGCACCGGATCGCCGGGCTTAAGGGCCTGTTCGATCTTGCGTGACCCACCGTCGAGTCCTGCAGCGTCCCAATTGACCTCGCCTGCATAGAGCACGCCGTTGCGACCGCGACCGATGTCGACGAACGCGGCCTCCATGCCGGGCAGCACGTTCTGCACGCGCCCGATGTAGATGTTGCCGACCATCGACGACGACGTCTCCGTGGTGACGAAGTGCTCGACGAGCACACCGTCTTCGAGCACGGCGACCTGCGTGTAGTCCTCGACGGGAGTGACGTGATCGTGCTCGTCGGACTGCGAGAGCCGAACATTGGCACTGCGCTCACGCACCACCATCACGCGGTCGACGGCCTCGCGGCGCGCGAGGAACTCCGACTCGCTCAGGATCGGTGGTCGACGACGCCCGGCGTCTCGACCGTCGCGACGTCGCTGGCGCTTGGCCTCGAGCCGCGTCGACCCCGAAATCCCCTGCACCTCGTCGCGGGCGCGCTTGCTGCGCGGCTCCCGCTCGTGGACGACAGTGTTCGGCGGATCGTCGGGCGACGACGCGTCGTCGGATTCGGCTCCACCCTTACGGCGACGACGGCGCCTGCGGCGCTTGCTCGACGTTCCGTCTCCGGAATCGGCATCGTCGGAGTCGTCGGCGTTATTGTCTGCGTCCTGACCATTGGACTTGTCGGCAGAATCGTCCGAGGAGTTGGAATCGTCGGACGAGCCCGGACCCTGTCCGCGCCCATCAGCCTGATTCTCGCCTTCAGCGTTTTTACCCTCTGCTGGCTTGCCCTTGCCGGACTTCTTCCGCTTCTTGCCAGCGGGTCGATCGCTGCCCGACTGATCGGAATTGGATTGATCGGCGTTGGACTGATCGGAGTCGGACTGGTCCGAATCGGACTGACCGGAAACCGACTGGTCGGAATCGTCAGACGCCGCGGAGTCGGTGTCGTCGTTCTGATCACGCTCGTTCTGGTCACCGCGACCACGACCGCGACCACGACGACCGCGGCGACGTCGACGATTGCGGCCGCCTTCATCGCCGGAGCTGTCGTTGTCGGCGCCTTCGTTGTCGGCGCCTTCGTTATCGGTCGGGTCTGCGGAGTCCTCGGCACTCTCGTCGGCCGCGTTCGGCGTCGAACGACCAGACGTCGAAGGCTCGGACGTGGGTCGACCGCTGTTGGCGCGACGCTGCGAGTCATCCGACGAAGAGTCGGCCGTGGCGTCCTCGCCGCTCTTGCGGTGACGACCGCTGGGCGCGTCAGACGCGGCGGCCGGCTGCGGGGGAAGGAAGAGCGGGCTGGCCGCGATCTCTTCGGCAGGTGACGCGACGTGCGGCTTCTCGGTCTCGATCGCGGAGAAGAGCGAATGCGTGTGCGACGCATGCGACTCTGCGCTCTGCTCGACGTCGGCGACCTCTGCGGGGGCGGACGGCTGCGACGCCGCCACTCCTGGCAACTCGGCTCCTGGCACCTCAGCTTCGGGTGCGTCGGATGCTGGTGCATCGGGTGCTGGTGCAGCGTCGACGGCCTCGGTCACGCCCGCAGGTTCACCCTGGTCAGACACTTCGGCAGGCTCTGTCGGTTGAGTTGCCTTGGCCTGCTCCTCGGTGGCGGGCGCCGCCTCGTCGACGGGTACGGCGGTGTCGTCGACCTCGACGTCGTTGCGTACACGGTCGGCGACGGCCTGAGCCATGCTGCGCTCGACGCTCGATTGAGCACTTCGGCTGGGCCAGCCCAGTTCCGCGAGGTGCGCGAGCACCTGCCTACTCGTGAGGCCGAGCGTGCGCGCCAGCGCGTGCACCCGAAGCTTGCTGGGAAAATCCTCCGCCGAGCCTGACGCAGCGTTCGCGTCGATCGGCGACCCGTTGTCGGTCACTGATGTCTCCTTGAACCCCCGGGCGCGACAATGTCGGCGGCCACGCGGGGGTCTCTCGTGTGTCCCGGTCCTGTGCGGACCGGTGTTATATGGTCTCCGCGCTCCTGGTGTTCCGTTGTCCGGAGTCCGCAGGTTGCGCTCTTGCTGGGTGATGAGGTCCGTCATGCCTTCCACGCCACGCGTGGCGGTCTGAACCGCCCCGTCGGGTCTGTTCCCGACGTCGATGGGGAAAGCGATCTGCCGAACGTGTGCTGTGCGGATCGCTGCCACTGGCAACAATCTCCACTGCGGTGTCCGACGCCGAACGCCATCGTCGTCATCACGAGCAGAGTGTGTTCGCGATAACCAAGCAAGTATCCCACACGGTGCGACGTATCCCGCAAACTATGCGATAAAGCGCGCGTCAGCGGCTTGACAACCGCCGACGCGCGCTGGAATACGCGGGGTCTTTCTCAGTCGGTCAGCGCGGGAAACCAGAGCGCGATCTCACGCTCGGCCGATTCCGGCGAGTCCGATCCGTGGACCAGGTTGTACTGAGTGCTCAGCGCGTAGTCGCCGCGAATCGTACCTGGCACGGCCTTCTCCACGGGGTCGGTTCCGCCCGCGATCTGGCGGAATGCGGCGACAGCTCGCGGCCCCTCCAGCACGGCGGCGACCAGCGGACCCGACGTGATGAACTCGACCAACGACGGGTAGAAGGGCTTGCCCTCATGCTCCGCGTAGTGCTTGGCCGCGAGGTCGTCGCTGACGTTTTTGAGCTCGAGTGCCGCGAAGGTCAGGCCTTTGCGCTCGATGCGGGCGAGGATGTCGCCGACGAGCGAACGCGAAACGCCGTCGGGCTTGATGAGTACCAGAGTCCGTTCAGTCACGAGCACACTGTAGCGACCCGACGCCCACACTCCACTCCGACCTCGTAATTCGAATCCCACCATATTCAATTCCGATGGGGCACTACTTGTCGGTCAGGGGCAGTATTTGGGCTCGATCGGGAAGAAGCCGTAGTCAAAGAGATTGCCCGCGCTGGTGTGCGAGTTGATGATCACCTGGACGCATCCGCCCGGCGAGGCGAGTGCGGCGGTCACCGCCCTGTCGAACTGGCCTGCGAAGGCAAGGTTCGCTGGCCGATAGGAATCCGGCACCGGCAGTGCTGCGACGGCCTGCGGCAGGTTCATCGAGTCCATGCGCTTGGTGAGGTCATGCGTCGCGATGTAGCCGAACGCCTCACCGGGAACAGGCATCGGCGGTCCCGGCGTCGGGAGCGCAAGGTCGGAGGGCGCCACCGACTGCGGTGTCGCCGATTGGGGAGCGACGGACTGGGGCGTCGTCTTTTCGGGAGCGGCCACTGCCTCCGGCGCGCTGATCACACCCAGGGGTACCAGCGCCATCGAGGCTGCTGTCGCCGCGGCGAGCCGCAAGTTTCGCGAGGTCTTCGCTGCGGTGTGGTTGATACGGGTGGTCGGTGCGCTAAAGGTCACGCGACTCCTCTCGGTGTGATGACGTGTCCGACGTCGTGCGGGACTCCTCGTCGCCAGCGGCTAGGAGGCGTCGTTGGATAACCATGGTTGTTTCAGGGAACGTCGACTGCCCCCGGCGCTTGCGCCTCGTCATTGTCCCCGGCGCTTGCGCCTCGTCATTGTCCCCGGCGCTTGCGCCTCGTCATTGTCACAGAGCACACGCAGAATGCAAAGATGCATACATCACATTTCTGGCTGTATCGGTACCAGCACCGGGTCGACGCTGCTCAGGCGAAGTGCACGATGCTGATCGCGCCCGCCACGAGGCAGTAGACCACGAACGGATACAGCGTCCGCGTGTGGAAGTACTTCGCAAGAAACGCGACGGCCGCGAAGGCGGCGACGAACGCACATACCGATCCGACGAGTACCTGTCCCCCGATGCCCTGACCGTCGGGTCCGAAGAGTTCGGGGATCTTGAGCACCCCGGCGGCGAGGATGACGGGCGTGGCGAGCAGGAATGCGAAGTGCGCCGCGTCCTCATGATCGAGGCCCCGCAGGAGGCCGGCCGAAATCGTCGAGCCCGAGCGCGAGATCCCCGGGAACAGCGCGAGTATCTGAGCCGACCCGATCGCCGTGCCTTCCTTCATCGACAGCGAGGTGACCGACCGGGCAGGCGCCTGCCGGGCCACGGCGTGCCGCCCGATTCGATTGCGACGCCTGCGCAAAAGCTCGGTGGTGAGAAGCACGAGACCGTTGAGGAACAGCAGGATCGCCGCCGCCAGCGGGGTCGCGAACAACACGCGCAGCGGCTTCTCTGCGATCAATCCCACGACACCGACCGGAATCGTGCCCGCGATGAGCAACCAGGCGAGGCGGGCATCACTGTCGTCGTCGACGCTTCGGTGGCGGATCGATCGGATGAATCCAGCGACGATGCGCACCCAATCGCGCCAGTAGAACAGGATCAGGGCCAGTGCGGTTGCGACGTGCAGCGCGACGACGAAGGCGAGAAATGGCGTGTGTCCCGAACTCTTCGACTCCGTGACCAGTTTCGCCCAGTCTCCACCGAGCCAGGCGGGGACGAGGATCGAATGCCCGAGGCTCGACACCGGAAACAGTTCGGTGACGCCCTGCAGAAGCCCGAGAATCGCCGCTTGCGGGTAGGTCAGGTCAGTCACGAAAAGCGCTCCCTCAGTGTCGACAAGTTCTTGTCTCCCGGGACGCCACAGTAGCGAAATCCGTTGTGCCGCGCGCTAATCGGACAATTGCGGCGGGGCGCTTCAGTTCTCGATCGGCTCCTGGCCGTAGAGCAGACCGCGGTCGATTCGACGCTGCACGTCGCCCTTGATGTAGCGGATATAGAGCCAGACGCAACCGAAGATCACGCCGATCACCGCGATCGACCAATGGAAGACACCGCCGATGATCACGAGAACCTGCAGTGCCAGGTTGATGTTGAGCGCTTGTGGTCGCTTCTGCATTCCGACTGCGAGCACCATCAACAGCGTCACCACACCGAGATACGTCCCCGACACCCAGGTCAGGCCGTTGCCCACCCGCGCAACGATCGGGAACGTCAGGATCATGACGATGACCTCGAGCACCATGGTGCCCGCCATCACGCCACGCAGGCCCTTCCACGGGTCGTTCGTCGGTGCGGTGAACTTGGGCGTGGCCGCGGATTCCGGTGTGTTGCTGCCCGATTCGCTCATGCGGGCTCCTTCCCGAACAGCGTTCGTCCGGCGCCTGCCGTCACCACCGACCCGGTGATGACCACTCCGGCGCCCGACACCGGTTCGCCGTCGGACTCCTCGGCGAGTCCGATCGCTGCTTCGACGGCGTCGGGCAGGAAGGGTTCGACGTGCACCCGCTCCTCGCCGAAGACCTCACGCGCGGTCTCGGCGAGTGTCTCGGCGTCGACGGCCCGCGGCGAGCCGTTGTTGGTGACGACCACCGCGTCGAGTACCGGCTCGAGTTCGGTGAGGAACCCCGCGGCATCCTTGTCGCCGAGCATCCCGATGACGCCGACGAGACGTCGGAAGTCGAACTCCTCGGTGAGTGCGTGCGCGAGCGCGTGTGCTCCGTGTGGGTTGTGCGCGGCGTCGACGAAGACGGTCGGCGCGCTGCGAACACGTTCGAGCCGGCCGGGACTGCTGACTGCCGCGAAGCCCGCGCGCACGGCGTCGATGTCGAGTTGGCGGCCGGGTCCCGCACCGAAGAATGCTTCGACGGCGGCCAGCGCGATCGACGCGTTCGCCGCCTGATGCTCGCCGTGCAGCGGCAGGAAGACCTCGTCGTAGACACCGCCGAGGCCCTGCAGACGCAGGAGTTGCCCACCGACGGCCGTGACGGATTCGATGACCGCGAACTCGGAGTTCTGCCGTGCGACGACAGTGTCTTGCGCGACGGCCTCGCGCAACAGCACGTCCATCACCTCCGGCTGCTGCGGTGCGATCACGGTCACCGGATCGGTCACCACCAGGTCATCCTTGGCGGGTTTGATGATCCCGGCCTTCTCCCCCGCGATCGCCGCAAGAGAATCGCCGAGGTAGTCGGCGTGATCCATCGCGATCGCGGTGATGACGGCGACCGTCGCGTCGACGACGTTCGTCGCGTCCCAGCGCCCACCCATCCCCGTCTCGACCACGGCGACGTCGACCGGCGCCTCGGCAAAGTACGCGAACGCGATGGCGGTGAGCACCTCGAACTTGCTCATGCGCGGACCGTCGGCGGCCGTCGACGAATCGTCGACCATCGTGACGTACGGCTCGATGTCGCGGTAGGTGTCGATGAAGTCGCGCGCCGAGATCGGGCGGCCGTCGACGGCGATCCGCTCGGTGACCCGCTGCAGGTGCGGACTGGTGTACCGACCGGATCGACGATGCAGCGCGACCATGAGCGAGTCGATCATCCGAGTGACCGACGTCTTGCCGTTTGTGCCGGCGATGTGGATCGCGGGATAGGCGTGCTGGGGTGACCCCAGCAGATCCATCAACGCCGCGATACGGGTCAGCGACGGCTCGATCCGCGTTTCCGGCCACCGCGTGTCGAGTTCGTTCTCCAACTCGGCGAGCTCGGCGAGATCCGACGGACTGTCGACGACGATGATCGGGGTGTCGTCGAGGTCGTCGCCGAGGAGCGAACCGAGATTCATCGGATCGGGCTCGACGTCGCCGTCCTCGTAGCCGGCGAAGTCTGCCGACGTGAAGATCGGCTCCCCGTCATCTTCCAGGTAGTCCCTGTCTGAGGATTCCCTGTCTGAGGCGTCCGTGTCTGAGGCGTCCGTGTCTGGGGAGTAGTCGTCGTCTCCCCGGCCCGGCCGGCCGTCGCGCGAACTCATGACCCGCCCAGCGATGCCAGTTTCGCCCCGAGCCGCTCGACTTCTTCGGTCGCGACCTGCTGCCGTTCCCGGATCTTGGCGACGACGTTGTCGGGAGCTTTCGCGAGGAACTGCTCGTTTCCGAGCTTGGCCGTCGTCTGTGCGAGTTCTTTCTCAGCGGCGGCGAGGTCTTTGGCCGCACGTTTGCGTTCGGCCTCGATATCGACCGTGCCGGAGGTGTCGATCCGGACGGTGACCGTCGCCGACGACAGCCGGACGTCGACCGTGGCGGTCGCGGAGAAGTCGTCGCCTGCGCCGTCGAGACGGGCGAGTGAGTCGAGGTAGGGCCGCACGTCGGACAGTCCCGCGGCATCGAGGCCGTCGATCTCGGCCGCGACCCGTTGCCCCGGTCGGAGTCCCTGGTCGCTGCGGAAGCGTCGAACCTCGGTGATCAGTCGCTGGAGGTCGTCGACTTCGGTTGCCGCAGCGGCGTCGGCCGGACGCCCCGACCGCGTCGGCCACGACGCGATCACCACGGACTCTCCACCGGTCAACGTCTTCCACAACACCTCGGTGACGAATGGCATGACCGGCGACAACGCGCGCAGCAGCGGGTCGAGGACAGCGCCGAGCACCAGGGCCGTCGACCGCGAGCGCTGCGGATCATCCTGTGCGAACTGCACTTTCGCGAGCTCGAGGTACCAGTCGCAGACCTCGTCCCACGCGAAGTGATACAGCGCCTCGCATGCCTTGGAGAACTCGTACGAGTCGAATCCGGCGTCGACCTCGGCGAGTACCTCGTCGAGGCGCCCGAGAATCCAGCGGTCGGCGACGGTCAGGTCGGCGGCGTCGGGTAGCTCGCCGTCCGCAGGCACCTGCGCACCGTTCATCAGGGCGAACTTGGTGGCGTTGTACAGCTTGGTCGCGAAGTTGCGCGACGACTGTGCGTGGTCCTCGCCGACAGAGATGTCCGATCCGGGATTCGCGCTACGGGCAAGCGTGAACCGCAGCGCGTCGGCGCCGAAACGGTCGACCCAGTCGAGGGGATCGATGCCGTTGCCGCGTGACTTCGACATCTTGCGGCCGTGCTCGTCGCGCACGAGTCCGTGCAAGAACAGGTTGTGGAACGGCACCTTCTTGTCGGCGTCGAAATCCTTGCCGACGTAGGTACCGAACATCATCATTCGGGCGACCCAGAAGAACAGGATGTCGTAGCCGGTGACGAGCACCGAGTTGGGATAGAACTTCTCGAAATCAGGGGTGTCGTCCGGCCAGCCGAGCGTCGAGAACGGCCACAATCCCGACGAGAACCACGTGTCGAGCACGTCGGTTTCCTGCACATAGCCCTCGGGCGCCTGCTCGTCCGGTCCGACGCAGACGACCTCACCGTCGGGGCCGTACCAGATCGGGATGCGGTGACCCCACCAGAGCTGGCGCGAGATGCACCAGTCGTGCATGTCGTCGACCCAGGCAAACCAGCGCGGCTCCATCGACTTCGGATGGATGACCGTCGATCCGTCACGCACGGCATCGCCCGCGGCCTTCGCCAGCGACTCGACCGCAACCCACCACTGCATCGACAGCCGTGGCTCGATCGGCTCGCCGGTCCGCTCGGAATGACCGACGCTGTGCAGGTACGGCCGGACCTCCTTCACGATGCGGCCCTGCGCGGCGAGCGCCTCACGGATCTTGACGCGCGCCTCGAAGCGGTCCATACCGTCGAATTGCGTTCCTGTATCAGCGATGCGAGCTTCTTCGTCCATGATCGTCGGCATCGGCAGATCATGTCGGGCACCGACCGCGAAGTCGTTCGGGTCGTGCGCGGGAGTGATCTTGACTGCGCCCGTACCGAATTCGGGGTCGACATAGTCGTCGGCGATGACCGGGATCTTGCGGTCGAGGAACGGATGCTCGAGTTCGGTTCCTACGAGGGCGGCATACCGTTCGTCGTCGGGATGCACAGCGATCGCCGTGTCGCCGAGCATCGTCTCCATTCGAGTCGTCGCAACGACGATGTGAGGCTCGGAGTCGTCGAGCGACCCGTAGCGGAAGCTGACGAGCTCGCCCTCGACGTCGGCGTAGCTGACCTCGATGTCGCTGACCGCGGTCTTGAGCACCGGCGACCAGTTGACGAGACGCTCAGCCTGGTAGATCAGCCCGTCGTCGTACATCTTCTTGAAGACGGTCTGGACTGCTCGGGACAGGCCCCCGTCCATGGTGAAGCGTTCACGGGTCCAGTCGACGCCGTCGCCGAGTCGGCGCATCTGCTCCCCGATGTTGCCGCTGATCTCGGCCTTCTCCTGCCAGACCCGCTCGATGAAGGCATCGCGACCGAGATCGTCGCGGGTGAGTCCCTCGGCAGCTAGTTTGCGCTCGACCATGGTCTGCATCGCAATGGCGGCGTGGTCCATGCCGGGCAGCCACAGCGTCTCGAAACCCTGCATGCGTGCGCGGCGGGTCAACGCGTCCATCAGGACGTGCTCGTACGCGTGCCCCATGTGCAGCGACCCGTTGACATTGGGCGGTGGGATGACGATGGAGTACGCGGGTTTGTCGCTGGAAGCATCCGGAGTGAAGTACCCGGCATCAACCCAGCCCTGGTAGAGCTTCGACTCGTGGTCGGCGGGGTCCCAGGATTTCGGCAGTGCAGGCGTCGAGTCGGTCACCCTTCAATCTTAGGGAACGCCGTCGTCGCTCTTCACACCGTCTCCGACTGTCTCCTCATGCAGCCTTTCAGTCGCGCCTCAGCCGATCGCTTCGGCACGCGCGGCGTCGGCCGAAACCCGCACTCGGTGGACATCTTCCGGAGAGTTCACATTGGTCAGCCACAGGGGGTCCGAGACGGTGACCCGATAGGTCGCCAGGGCGTCGAGGGCCGCTGTCATTCGACGCTCCCCCGTCGCGACGAGTTGGCCGATGGCGTCGGCAGCGTCGGTGCGGTAGATGGCCGCCATGGGATGGTCGCGTTCGGCGTCGTGGGCGACGACAGCACCCGCGGAGTCGGTCACCGCCTGACTCAGTTCATCGATCAGGCCCGGCTCGATGAGCGGCATGTCGGTCGCCGACACGAACGCGTGCGAACGGCCGGCTTCGCGAGCAGCAGCCAGTCCGACGGCGAGGCCCGCCAACGGACCGGCGCCGGGCTGCTCGTCGGTCACCCACACCGCTTCCGGGCCGCCGGTACCGTGCAGCAACCGATAGGCCGCCGAGTCCTCCGGGGCCACGACGAATACCGGTTCGCACCGTTGCGAGATCACGCGCACGACACCCGCGAGCATGGGTTCGCCGTTCCAATCGAGTGCCGCCTTGTCACTGCCCATGCGGCGTGAACGGCCACCCGCCAATACGATTCCGGCGATCTGATGTTCGGTGAGTGTCATCTGACCAGTCTGTACCACCCCCGGTGTCACCGTCTGGAAGACGACAAAACGCGAGGCTGCAAGACGACGACACGCGGGCCCCGTCTGTGTCCAGATGGGGCCCGCGTGTCAGAAAGTTGCTGCGGTGTCAGGCGCTCTTGTCGCGACGCTCGGCAGACGTGTCGGACCGCGGCACGATCGTCGGCAGCACGTTGTCATTGACCGTCTCCGCGGTCACCACAACCTTCTCGACGTCGTCGCGGCTCGGGATGTCGTACATGACCGGAAGCAACACTTCCTCCATGATGGCGCGGAGCCCACGTGCACCCGTGCCGCGATGGATAGCCTGGTCGGCGACTGCCTCCAACGCATCCTGCGTGAACTCCAGCTCGACGTCGTCCATGTCGAAGAGCTTTGTGTACTGCTTCACCAGCGCGTTCTTCGGTTCCGACAGGATCGAGACAAGTGATTCCTTGTCGAGATTCGTCACCGACGCGATCATCGGCAGACGTCCGATGAACTCGGGGATCAGACCGAACTTGATGAGATCCTCTGGCATGACATCGGCGAAATGATCGCTCGTGTCGACCTCGGCCCGACTCGCCACTTCATTGCCGAAACCGATGCCGCGCTTCCCGATTCGCTCGGAGATGATCTTCTCGAGTCCCGCGAATGCTCCCGCGACGATGAACAACACGTTGGTCGTGTCGATCTGGATGAACTCTTGGTGAGGATGCTTGCGGCCACCCTGCGGCGGCACAGAGGCCTGCGTGCCCTCGAGGATCTTGAGGAGCGCCTGCTGCACACCTTCGCCGGAGACGTCGCGAGTGATCGACGGGTTCTCGCTCTTGCGGGCGATCTTGTCGACCTCGTCGATGTAGATGATGCCGGTCTCGGCGCGCTTGACGTCGTAGTCGGCGGCCTGGATCAGCTTGAGGAGAATGTTCTCGACGTCCTCACCGACATAACCGGCCTCGGTGAGCGCGGTGGCGTCGGCGATGGCGAACGGCACGTTGAGCATCTTGGCGAGCGTCTGCGCGAGGTAGGTCTTGCCGCAGCCGGTTGGGCCGAGCATCAAGATATTCGACTTGGCGAGTTCGACGACCTCGCCGGTGCGCGAGTCCTTCTTCTCCCCTGCCTGAATTCGCTTGTAGTGGTTGTACACAGCAACCGCGAGCGTGCGCTTGGCCGTGTCCTGACCGATGACGTAATTCTCGAGGAAGTCGCGGATCTCTGCCGGCTTGGGCAGTTCGTCGAGCTTCACGTCGCCGTTCTCGGCGAGTTCTTCCTCGATGATCTCGTTGCACAGGTCGATGCACTCGTCGCAGATGTACACGCCGGGTCCAGCAATGAGCTTCTTGACCTGCTTCTGGCTCTTTCCACAGAACGAGCACTTCAGCAGATCGCCACCGTCTCCGATTCGTGCCATCTCGCGCCGTACCTACTTCCCTTGCTTGCCGTGCTGCCGCACCGCGGGGGCGGGAGGTTGTCGGGGGTCGGTCGGATTTCGATCGCGACATTTGCTCTTATCGGTCGAAGTTATGTCGACACGCGGGTACCGTCGTCGCAGACCTCGTACCGGGGCAGTCGGATGCGGACCATCGCCTGGCAGGATCGTCCGATATCACGACGGTACCCGCGTGTCGACATAACTTCGACCGATAAGAGCAAATGTCGCGATCGAAATCCGACCGACCCCCGACAACCTCCCGCCCCCGCGGTGCGGCACTCAAGCATGCACCCTGTGCCGCACCGTCATCGGGGAACCCCGAGGGGTGTGTCGCTACTTCTTCATCGACTTCTTGCGGTACTCGAACACCTCGTCCACGATCCCGTATTCCTTCGCCTGGTCGGCGGTGAGGATGTTGTCACGGTCGGTGTCCTTGCGGATCTTCTCCTTGGACTGGCCGGTGTGACCCGCGAGGATCTCGTCGAGGCGGTTGCGGATGCGCTCGATCTCGGCGGCCTGGATCTCGAGATCCGACACCTGACCCTGGAACGCTCCACCCGTACGCGGCTGGTGGATCAGAATGGTCGCGTTCGGCAACGCCGCACGCTTTCCGGGGCTACCGCCCGCGAGCAGGATCGCCGCAGCCGACGCCGCCTCTCCGAGGCAGACGGTCACGATGTCGCAGTGGACGTACTGCATCGTGTCGTAGATCGCGAGCATGTCGGGCACGCTGCCGCCCGGCGAGTTGATGTACATGGTGATGTCGCGGTCGGGGTCCTGCGATTCGAGAACCAGCAACTGCGCCATGACGTCGTTGGCGACCGTCTGGTCGATCGGCGTTCCGACGAACACGATGCGCTCTTCGAACAGCTTCGCGTATGGGTCGTACTGACGCTGACCGTTGGGGGTGTGCTCGATGAACTGCGGGAGGATGTAACGCATTTCGATGTTCTTCAGCGCGAGGGCCGAAGCGGGAATCCCTGCGGCGACGTCGGCCGGCAGCGAGTCGTACATGTTGGTCATGGTCTGCTCCGTGAAGTGTGAGGTGACGGGTGAACTCGACTGTGGTTGATCGCTTGAGATCTACGACGCCTGGCTGGCGCGCGAGATCACGTGGTCGACGAGGCCGTAGTCCTTGGCCGCCTCTGCGGTGAACCACTTGTCGCGATCGGCGTCAGCCTCGATCTGCTCCACCGTCTGACCGGTGTGCTCGGCGTTCAACTCGTTCATCTGCTTCTTGGTCGTCGCGAACTGCTCTGCCTGAATCGCGATATCGGCAGCCGTACCACCGATACCCGCGGACGGCTGGTGCATCATGATGCGTGCGTGCGGCAGTGCGTAGCGCTTGCCCTTGGCGCCTGCGGTGAGCAGGAACTGACCCATCGACGCCGCGAGGCCCATCGCATAGGTGGCGATGTCGCACTCGGCGAGTTCCATCGTGTCGAAGATCGCCATACCCGCGGTCACCGAGCCGCCGGGCGAGTTGATGTACATGTGGATGTCTCGCGTGGGGTCCTCGGCGGCGAGCAGCAGGATCTGCGCGCACAACCGGTTGGCGATGTCGTCGTCGACCTGGGTGCCCAGGAAGATGATTCGCTCTCGCAGCAGCCGCTCGAACACCGAGTCGCTCAGGTTCAGCCCGGCGACCCCTGAACTCATCGAGGGTGTGTAAATGGTCGGCTTGCTCACGGTTCCCACCTTGTCTGTCGTTTGTGGTCTGTCTCGTCCGCGCCCCGGCTGACCCGGGGCCCGTGTGCTTGTTGATCTCGAGTTGATGATGACCGGGCGCGACCTGTAGATGGCATGCCCTGTCGATCTCGCTTACTCGGGATCGTCCTCACCGACAGTAGTCAATCGAAGGGGCCCGACACCGCCCATGACGCCCCTATTCGCTGAGAGCAGAACAGCCGGACCCGGGCATGGCCCAGTATCCGGCTGTCACGTCCTGCGTCGAAAAGTCAGGCGTCGGAGTCTTTCTTGTCCGTGCCCGACTCGTCAGCGGCCGAATCGTCCGCATCGGCATCGGCGTCGTCGGCGCCACCGCCGAAGAACTCCGCGGTGTCGACGGTGTTGCCTTCGGAGTCGGTCACGGTGACCTCGTCGACGATGCCTGCGAGCGCCTTGCCGCGGCGAACGTCGGCGTACACCGCGCCGACCTGATTGGCCTGGGTGAGCTGCTGGATGAACTCCTGCGGAGCCATCCCGTAACGCTGCGCCTGGAACAGGATCTGCTGGGTCAGCTCGTCCTGGCTGACCTCGGTCTCCTGCTGCTCGGCGATGGCGTCGAGAAGCAGCTGCGTGCGGACCGACTTCTCGGCCGACTCACGAGCGTTGTTCTCGAACTCCTCACGCGTGGTGCCCTGCGCCTCGAGCAACTGCTCGAAGACCGCGTCGTCGTGGCCGATGCTGTGCAGCACCTGCTCGAGCTGCCCGTCGACCTCGGCCTGCACGACGTTCTCCGGCAGCGGGATCTCGACGGTGTCGAGGAGCTTGTCGAGCACGGCGTCACGAACAGCATTGGCCTGATCGAATCGCTTCGACTGCTCGACGCGCTCGACGATCGACTCGCGCAGCTCGTCGACGGTGTCGAACTCGGAGGCCATCTGGGCGAACTCGTCGTCGAGTTCAGGCAGCTCGCGCTCCTTGACCGAGTTCACCGTGACGGTGACCTCGGCGTCGGCTCCGGCATGCTCGCCGGCAACGAGCTTCGTGGTGAAGGTCGTCGACTCGCCGGCCTTCAGACCGACGAGAGCCTCGTCGAGTCCGTCGATCAACTGACCCGAGCCGACCTCGTGCGACAGCCCTTCGGTCGACGCGTCCTCGACGTTCTCTCCGTCGACGGTCGCCGACAGGTCGATCGAGACGTGGTCACCGTTCTCGACGGCGCGCTCGACGCCCTTGAGCGTTCCGAATCGGCCGCGCAGCCCCTCGAGCTGCTCGTTGACCGCGTCATCGTCGTCGGCGACGGCGTCGACCTCGACCGCAAGCGTCGAGTAGTCGGGAAGCTCGATCTCCGGCCGGACGTCGACCTCAGCGGTGAAGCTGATGCTCTCGCCGTACTTCAGCTCGGACAGGTCGATCTCGGGCTGGCCGATCGCCTTGGTCTCGGTCTCGGCGACCGCTTCCGAGTACTTGCCCGGAAGCGCGTCGTTGACGACCTGCGCGAGGATCGAGTCGCGACCGACCCGAGCCTCGATCAACTTCGCCGGCGCCTTGCCCGGACGGAAGCCCGGGATGCGGATCTGCTGTGCCAGCGAGCGGTATGCCCGGTCGAAGTCGCCCGAGAGTTCCTCGAACGGTACTTCGACATTGAGCTTCACTCGGGTCGGGCTGAGTTGCTCGACGGTGCTCTTCACGCCTCAATGCTCCTTATGTGTACGTGCGTACGTCCTGATCTGTCGGGATGACAGGATTCGAACCTGCGACCCTCCGCTCCCAAAGCGGATGCGCTACCAAGCTGCGCCACATCCCGGTGGCCTCGATACACCTCACCGCGGGCCCCGATGACCCGTGTTGAGAGCCATCGGTTCCCTGACGAGCAGGGCCAACAGAAGATAGTACGTGGCCCCTGTTGAGTAACCGAATCCGGTCCTCGACGACGTATGTGTGCCGAGCCGCGGACATGTGAATTCGGAGCCACTCGGCCCCTGGGAACCCTTACGTGACACCCGGTCGTCCAGGCGATTTCGATTCCGAACCACTCATTGGGTACAGTCACATGCGCTGCCGCTCGGCGACAGCACGCGGGTGTAGCTCAATGGTAGAGCCCTAGTCTTCCAAACTAGCTACGCGGGTTCGATTCCCGTCACCCGCTCCGATGAGGTCAGAGGGTTTTTCCCTCTGACCTTTTCTTTTCCATCTTCTTTTCCATCAACGTTCGGGTTCGCAACTCCCGTCGAGCATCGACAACCCAGCACCGACACACTCGTCCACACAGCGAATGTGATCCACGCCACATTCGGGTGTAACCTTGCTCTATGTCCTCCAGCTACTCCAAGACTCCGCGCAAGTGCTCTACCTGCGGCGCACCGCTGTTCGTCCGCCGCGACGTGACGACGTCGGAGAGCGGCACTCCACGCGTCGACGCCATGCTCGTCTGCCGCAACGAGGGATGCTCACAACCTGCGCTTCACCTCAAGACCGAACACCCGGATAACCAGAGCCAGCCGGCGTAATGCGCGGAGCCGCAGCCTCTTCGAGACCTTCGGGTTGCCGATTCGGATGAAATGTGACCGGTGTCACATAAGACGAGGGTCTATCCGCCGACCTCCCCTTTTACGTTCGCGAAGCACCGATGTGACACCACAATGGGGCGTCGTACGCGTTTGCCTTTGAAGGGAAGACAACGGTTGTGTAACGATGGTCGCGGCGCCTCGGGGGGGTGCGCCCGTACTGTCCCGAGAGCGAAGGTTTGCGAACTCCCGTGCTGAACACAACGTCGTCCCATCGTCGCCGTAAGAGCGTCGTCCGTGGACTCATCGCAGCTGTCATCGGCGTCTTCGCCGTTGCACTTGCCGCGCCGGGCATCGCCCAGGCCACGCCAGTCACCGTCGTGCCGGGGCTGCCGCCTGTCGAGGTCCCCGACAACATCCCGGGACTGCCGACTCCGCCCAAGCAGACAACTCCTGCGCCGGCTCCCAAGACCACCACGCCTCCTCCTACCACCACGCAGGAGACCCCCGGCGTTCCCGCGATTCCCAACGTCAAGACCTCGACCGGGTGGATCGCGCTGGCAACCGATGGCGATCACACCATCTACTGGTGGAAGGACGGCAAGTTCGTCAAGAAGATGCCGATCTCCATGGGATCCAACGCGCATCCGACTCCGAACGGCGTCTACCACACCCGTGAGAAGTACCAGCACATCGTGATGGACTCCTCGACCTACGGCGTTCCGGTCGACTCACCCGAGGGCTACCGCACCGACGTCGACTGGGCGACCCGCATGTCGGGCGACGGCATCTTCATCCACGCCGCACCCTGGTCGGTCGCTCAGCAGGGCAACAGCAACGTCAGCCACGGTTGCATCAACATCAGCACCGAGAACGGCAAGTGGGTCTACGACACCATCCCGCAGGGCACCCCGATCGTGGTCCGCGGCACTGTCGGTGGCCAGTACGACGGCAACTGATCTGCCCATCTGACTTACAAGACACGAGAGAGGCTCCCGGTCGTGGACCTGTCTCTTATAAACATCTACGAGCCCACGACACCGGAGCCTATGTGGTATTGCGTCTTGTGGTTGAAAAAAAAAAAGTCGGG